>JAGHVA010000230.1 GCA_018064565.1 Candidatus Colimorpha onthohippi | reverse complement strand
TTTTTTTTGATAAGTGGTGCTCATGACCTCCCGTTGGTCGGTTATCGAAAACGCTATTAACATACCTTAAAAACAACAATATGCTTTATCCATTAAAATTCATGCCCTTATACAAAAACAAAGTATGGGGTGGCAACAAAATAAAAACACTTGGATTCGACTACGACCCGCTACCTAATTGCGGTGAATTGTGGGCGTTGTCGGGAGTGGAAGGCAATGAGAGTATTATTGAGAATGGCTTTCTTGCCGAGAATACACTCAACGATGCTCTTGAGATTTACATGGGAGAACTAATTGGCGACAAGAACTATGAACGCTATGGCAACAATTTCCCTTTGCTAATCAAACTCATAGATGCCGCCGACAAGCTATCTATTCAGGTACACCCTGATGATGCTTTGGCACGCGACCGCGACATGGAAAACGGCAAAACAGAAATGTGGTATGTGATTGACGCAGATAAGAACGCTCAAATCATCGATGGCTTTCAACAAACTCTCACACCCCATCAATACCAGCAGTTGCTGACAGACGGACAGTTGGAATCAGCCCTCCATATTGAGCACCCCAAACCAGGAGATGTCTATTTCATACCTGCAGGACGCGTGCATGCCATTGGCAAAGGGTTATTGATAGCAGAAATACAACAATCGTCCGATTGCACCTATCGAATTTATGATTATAACCGCCCCGATGCTGATGGAAAACTCCGTGAACTTCATACCCAAGAAGCACTTGATGCCATCTCGTTTGATGCTACCACCGACGGACTTACCCACTATACCTACCAGCCTGACGCTACTTCACCTATTGTAAAATGCCCTTATTTCACAACAAATCTTGTAGCTATAAACAAACCTATACGCAAAGATTTCGCACAACTCGACTCATTTGTAATTTACCTATGCGTTGAAGGGATAGCAGCCATCAAGACCCTTGAGACCATCATACCCATCCATGCAGGCGAATGTGTGCTGATACCTGCTGTGGCCGAGACCGTTGAGCTGTTTGCCGAAGGCACCGCTAAACTGCTTGAAGTATATGCCGACCCAGACCTAATACCTGATGACGGTATTACCCATGAGTACGACAACGACTGGATTGCACAATTTATGGATATACAGGCCGAATCACTCCAAGACGATGAATACGGAGAGGATGATAACGAATGCGGGTGTGGATGCCACCATCATGACCACGATCACGATGAATGCGGGTGCGGATGCCACCATCACGACCACAACGGCAACGAATGCGGGTGCCACAAATGATAAAGGTCAAAATCTAATCCTTATTGCCCATGGATTTGTTGATAATATCCATACTTCCGATTATATTCATCCTGATCTTTGTGTATCGCAAAGATCACATCAACAAAGAGCCATTTTCCAAATTGCTCGTAACTTTTTGTGTAGGATGCTTTTCGGTAATTCCAGCAGCCATCATGGAGATGAAGTTGAGCTTTTTTGCTCCCAAAGGTCTCATAATGGCAGCCGCCTTTGAAGGATATGTAGTGGCTGGATTTAGCGAAGAGTTGTGCAAGTTGATACTGCTAATGCTGATTGTTTGGAGAAGCCGCCATTTTGATGAATATTTTGATGGTATTGTATATGCCGTATTTTTATCCATGGGATTTGCCTGCGTTGAAAACATAACCTATGTTTTTGGCAACGATACCTGGCTGGGAGCAATCTCCACAGGCACACTGCGAGCATTCCTATCGGTACCAGGGCATTTCCTTTTTGCTGTGGCTATGGGCTATTATGTCGCACTCGCCAAATTTGACCCAAAGCATCGAAAAAAACATCTTTTCCACGCACTGCTCTACCCTGTAATACTTCACGGTACGTTTGATGCGATTATTATGATTTCTGATGCCTTCACCCATCAAGGGACTACACTATATACGATTGTAAACCTATCATTGCCAATAATATTTATCTACTTCGACATCAAACTATGGCAACAAGGTATCAAGCGCATCGAGCATTTGCAAGAGATGTCTCAACAGCAAGAATTTGATCGTCAAAATCCTTTTTATAACTTCAAATGGTAATCAACTTATGAATTTTTTATGGGTTGCTTTAGGCGGAGCCATTGGCAGTATGCTGCGATACGGATGTACACTGGGCGTATCGGCTTTACGGTGCGATAGTCATCTTGCTACACTCATTGTCAATGTTGTTGGGTCGTTCCTTATCGGGATTGTCATTGCCAATGGAGGGAAAACGTCATGGACGGCTTTTGCATCGGTGGGTTTTTGTGGCGGATTTACCACATTTTCCACATTCTCATCTCAAAATGTGACACTGCTCCAAGATGGACATATTGGACAAGCACTCGCATATATCTCAATCACACTTGTGCTATGCCTTTTGGCTACATTTGCTGGAATGGCATGCCGCCGCATACATTGATTTGCAATAAGACATCAAATTAAAAAAAATGAAAACATTCATCATCATACTCATTATTGCCATAGCCGTAGTTGCCTTGATGATGACCGGTCTTGGCATCAAAATGCTTTTTCACAAAAGCGAAGAGTTCAAACGGCCATGCACCAATGCCGACCCACATACAGGACGATGCCCAAACTGCACATGCAAAAAATCAAAAAAATAGGCATTCCTATCCTATAGGTATCGGATATACAGTATATGACATTGCCCCCTGTATAAAAAATATCACACACTGTAGCAAATAATTAAATAAAAAAACAAAAAAAAATTTTGCCGAAACTAAAAAACGGTGTACCTTTGCAAACTGAAAAAATGATGGGGTATTAGCTCACTTGGCTAGAGCGTTTGACTGGCAGTCAAAAGGTAATCGGTTCGATTCCGATATACTCCACAAAGAAAGGCCTGTGGGATAAGGCCTTTTTTAATATAGGCAGGGGGTATTAGCTCATCTGGTAGAGCGTTTGGTTCGCAATCAAAAGGTAATCGGTTCGAGTCCGATATACTCCACGATGTCATAAATATAAAGAGGAATCGTCAAATGAGCGGCTCCTCTTTTTTGTTCGTTTCTTCGCAACAGTCGTTTTCTCGCCTCGGCATAGTGAATGCAAGCATTCCCTCTGCTCTCGGCTTATCGAAAACGTTCGTTTATTAAACGCCGTTTTCTCGCCTCGGCATAGTGAATGCAAGCATTCCCTCTGCTCTCGGCTTATAGAAAACGTTCGTTTATTCAACGCCGTTTTA
>JAGHVA010000196.1 GCA_018064565.1 Candidatus Colimorpha onthohippi | reverse complement strand
GTCTAAGAGTGAATATTTCCCTAATGATGGAATCAACATGATGCGTAGTAAATTAGAAAAATGCACTGATGTTCAAATAAGTGCTGTTTGTAATGCAAATTACAAAAATCCTACTACAATGCTTATCGTTTCTGTTTTGGTTGGAGTTCTTGGCGTAGATCGTTTTATGTTTGGTGAAACTGGAATGGGAATATTGAAACTGATTACATGTGGCGGTTTGTGGATTTGGTGGATTATAGACATGATTATGATTATGAATATGACCAAGAGAAATAATCTCATGATATTCGAGAATGCCGTTGCAAAATAAGGTCTTTAACCATTATTCTCCTATATTAAGATATAGTGCTGTCCTTGTTTGTGCAGCACTATATGTAATTTCAGATATAAAAAATATAGTTCGATGTCCATTTCGCACGTTAACAGGCATTCCATGTCCTGGGTGTGGCGGAACGCGAGCGGCACTCTTGCTAATGCAGGGTAAAGTGGGTGACGCATTATTAACTAACCCATTATCTGTCATTGCAATTGTGGCGGTCGCAGTTGGCTGGGTATGGTGCCTTATCGACTGCATCCGAGGCACGTCAAGCTTGCGAAAATTTATGACAGAGCCATGGCCCAAGAAAGTTATCTACCCTATATTGCTGGTTATTATCGTTAACTGGATTTGGAATATATCAAAATGGATGTAGTGTGATAGTGGTATATGCGATAGATTGGCGATTGGTCGGGAATGCTTCTGTTGTGTAAATAACGTTAATACAATAAATAATTTATGGAAAGAATACATTGTCGTGAGTGTAACGAGTTGATTTCTAGTACTGCACAGTTTTGTCCGAAGTGTGGAGCAAATCAAATACACGTTGTACAGTATGATTCTGACAACAGCGCATTCACTAATAAAAATGAGTCAACAAACCAAAAACCAAATATTGGATTAAACATCATATCTTTTTTATTCCCTTTTATTGGTCTTATCCTGTTTATTTGCTACAATGATGATGCACCTATTAGGGCCAAAGCGTGTGGCAAATGGGCACTTTTCGGAGTGATTGTGGAAACCGTATTAACCATTGTTTCATTAATAATCTTTTTTGGAATAATAGGTTTTGTGAGTGGATTTTCTGAATAACTAACTTAAAAAATATTATCATGTCAATGATTCATTGCCGCGAATGTGGCGAATTAATTTCAGACTCAGCACCAATGTGCCCCAAGTGCGGTGCTAAGCAGAACATCTCAAATGAAGGTAGTGAAAATTTTATGGCAAAACTTCATCATGGTGAGAAGGGATTGCGCATAGTGTCAGTAATTATCGGTATTGTGGGCTTAATTTTGTATTTTACTAAAAAAGAAAAGGAGCCGCAAGCTGCAACAACGTATCTCTATTGTGCGTTGTTTTCAATTGCATCCGACATATTATGTTTCATTTTCTTTCCGTTATCTTTTATTGCATTAATTGTAGGTATTGTTTTGGTCGCAAAAGATTAAAGGCAAACCTATCTTTAGAGTAAAACGTGCATGCGTGTTTTATGGTGCGCATGTGCGTTTTCGTATTATTGGTAATTGATTGGGATGAGACAGGGATGATGCGCCTACGGATTGGCACTGCGGGAAGCCGCCGATTGTGGCGGCTCTTTTGTAGGCGTTGTGGTTTGGGAGGTGGTGATGCTGTGATGGCGTCAATCTTGATGGACGTCGTATCGATCGCGCAGGGCATTGCCCAAGAGCATAAACGCTAATACAATCAGCATAATCGCCAACCCAGGCAGGAATGCCAAGTAGGCACTGTCCAACAAGATATAACCGTAGTTTTCTTTGACCATGCTCCCCCACGACGGCATGGGGGGCTGTACGCCTATGCCCAAAAAGCTCAAGCCTGCCTCCAGCAATATGGCTGTTGCAAAGTTGGATGCTGCCACTACTATCACCGAGCCGAACACATTGGGCAGCACATGACGGAATATGATTCGCCAATGGGGGTAGCCTAATGCTCTTGCTGCTTCGACATATTCTTTCTGTTTGATAGATATGACTTGCCCTCGGACCAGTCGCGCCACATCTACCCACATGGTCAATCCTACTGCTACAAATACCTGCCAAAATCCTTTGCCCAGCGCAAAGGTGATGGCTATGACAAGCAGCACGGTAGGTATGCTCCACACCACGTTAATAAGCCATGTAATCACACTATCTACCCAGCCGCCGAAATAGCCAGCCAGCGCTCCCAGCGTAATTCCGATAACGAGTGCTATTGCAATGGCGATAAAGCCTACTGAGAGGCTTACCCGACTACCGATGATAAGCTGGCTGAGCACATCTCTGCCATAGCCATCGGTGCCGCACACAAACGTCCGTTGCTCAACCTTGACAACCTGATGATTGGGGATTCGGAGCAGCTCTCCATCGTTGGGCGTTGAACCTGTATAACATTCCACAAGGAGTGTGTCCCCCTGCTGCTGGTAGTGGTAGGTGGGTATGGCTGTGTAGTGGAGCGGCTCGCCATGCAGCATGCGTTGTAGCCATGAGGTGGCCGACCCGTTGCCATCGGTATTGCTGTCGGCAACACACACAAATGTGGCGTGCGAAAATGGTTTCATACTCGCCAACTCCAGGTATTGCTGGTTGCAATAGGGGGTGCTGTCGGGGGTGATAAGATACCCGAGAATAGCCATAAGTGTGAACAGACTGATTACGAAAATGCTGAACACCGTAAGCAAATGGCGTCGGAACCAAGATTGGGTTATGTTGTTCTTATGAGACACGGGTCTGTTTTGTGTTCAGTATAATTTTTTTTCTATAGGAATCCTAATTCGAGTTTGACCTCATCGCTGAGCATGTCGGGTGTCCATGGCGGGTCGAACGTAACCTCTACCGTTACCGTCTTTACACCTTCGATAACGGTAATCATATCGTGGACTTCTTTGAACATAAACTCGGCTTCGGGGCAGTCGGGTGCTGTCATGGTCATGAGTATCTTGACATTAAACTCATCGTCGATAGTTATGTCGTAGATTAGTTTGAGGTCGTATATGTTAACGGGTATCTCTGGGTCGTAGATATTGCGCAGGCAGTTGACAACGGCGCTGTATAATGTCTCTTTGTTAGGTTTCATAGCATGGTGTCGTTTAACGGTTTGAGAAAGCAATGGCGTACATCTTAATCTGTTTGACCATCGATGCCAATCCGTTAGAGCGGGTGGGTGAGAGGTGCTCTTTAAGTCCAATCTGGTCAATGAATCGTAGGTCGGCATCGCAGATTGCTTGAGGTGTCTGCCCATCAAAGACGCGTATCAGCAAGCTGATGATACCTTTGGTAATCACAGCGTCGCTGTCTGCTTTGAAATGCAGTACACCATCCGAATAGCTGCAGCTGAGCCACACGCGCGACTGGCACCCTTTGATAAGGTTGTCGTCGGTCTTGTCGCGCTCATCAATTACGGGGCATTCATGCCCCAATTCAATAAGGTAAGCATATTTGTCCAACCACTCTTCATAGTTGGCAAACTCTTCAATGATATTGTCTTCAATATCTTGTATAGTCATGTCGGGTAATATTATTTTGGAGCCTTGCGCACCAACCAGATGGCGGCTGCTCCGAAATTGATTTGAGGGAATAATATAGCTAAGGCTGGCGGCATGTTGCCATTGGTCGCAAATACCGTAGTGATTTTCATAAACACGATAAAGGCGAATGCCAGCGTAATGCCGATTGCGAGGTGCATGCCGATACCGCCACGGCTTTTACGCGATGACACCGCCACACCAATAATGGTCATAATTATGATAGCCAACGGATTAAATAGACGTTGGTAAAATTCAATCTGCGAAGGTATCACATTGGAACTGCCACGTAGCTGCTCCCTCCCGATATAGCGGTACAACTCGAACGTATTCATGGTCTCGATATGCAAGGCTTTTTGGTTAAAGTCTTGCGCATTAACACCTAAATCAGCATTTTGGAGCATGTGACGTTCCAACTGCTCTTTCGTGCCGTCGATGGTGCGTACAAAATAACCATAGCAGCGCCACTGATTGGTAACGCTGTCGAAGGTGGCGTTGTCGGCAGTAACCCGTTTGATGAGGTTGCGCTGGTCGTCGTAGGTGTCGCAACGAAAACGATAAACCGCTTGATTTTCAACATCAAAACTCTCGGCATACACTTGGACTCCTACCTTAGGCTGGAAATGTATATTGCTGAAATAGTTGTCTTTTCGTGACGTAAGGTATTTCTTGTCAAACTCCATGAGCTTCTCATTGCTGATAGGTATGATGAAGTTGCCAATAAAAAACACTAATATAGCTACGATAATCGACCCATGCAAGAAGGGGCGCAGCAATCGTCGGTAACTGATTCCACTGCCAAGTATGGCAATAATCTCGGTGTTGCCTGCCATCTTGGAGGTGAAGAAAATCACCGAGATAAAGATAAACAATGGACTGTACAGATTGATGAACCCTGGTATGAAATTGAGGTAATAATCAAAGACGACTTCCTTGATTGGCGCATGGCCACCAAGGAAATCGTCAAGTTTTTCGGATACATCAAATGTGATGACAATGACAATTATGAGCGCCATTGCCGCCAAGAAAGTCTTTAGGTATTTGAGTAGGATATACCTGTCAATGAGTTTGTACCTCAGAAATCGCATGCGTAAAACATAGGCATGCGCTATTTGAGCAACAGCGCATTGTATTGCGTGAGGCATTCGAGCGCATTGGTCTTGACATGTATAAACTCATCTACACCAAGGCTTTTGTACATCTCAACCTGTTCTTTAGGATAACCTGCCAATACGATACTCTTCACCTTGCCCTTCAGCCCTTGACATACGGCTTGGGCAATCTCTGCATATTCGTCGTCGCTTGAACACATCACTACGACATCGGCTTGAGACTTAAGCGCAGCCTGCACCCCTTCTTCGGCTGTCTTGAATCCTGCGTTGTCGATAATCTCGTAGCCTGCCACGCCAAAGAAATTGGAGGCAAATCCGCTGCGCGCTTTGCGCATAGCCAAATTGCCGTAGGTGAGCAGAAATACCTTGGGACGGTGGCTGCTGTGCTCGGTGGCAAGTCGCAACTGCTCGAATGCCTCAGCTCCGCGATATTGGCGTAGCGTGCGCACCTCGTTGCCATGCTCACAACAGCAACAGCAATGTCCATCGGTTGCCTGTTGTATCTTTTGACTCATCGTCTCTTGCTGGTTAGGATACTGGTTGGTGCCCAAAATGGTAGTGCGGCGGGTGGCAATGTCCATATCCCGCTTTTGTGCGGTTTTCTCCACCTCATCTTGGACGTATCCTTGACGCAAAGCCTGGCAATAACCACCTTTGCTTTCGACGGTTACAAAAATATCCCAAGCATATTGTGCGATGCTATTGGTCAGATTCTCAATATAATAACTTCCAGCTGCTGGGTCAACAATCTTGTCCATATAGCTCTCCTCTTTGAGCAGCAGTTGCTGATTGCGTGCAATACGATAGCCAAAGTCGTCGGCTGGCTTGTAGGCATTGTCGAACGGTATCGTGCTGATGCTGTCGGCTCCTGCAATGGCAGCCGACATCGTCTCGGTGGTGGTGCGCAGCATATTGACATAAGGGTCAAATACCGACTTGTTCCACTGCGATGAGGTAGCATGGATAAAGATTTTGTAGGCGCAATCGCATTGGGGGTTGTATTGCTCTACGATTTTGCTCCACAGCAGGCGTGCAGCGCGTATCTTGGCAATCTCCATAAAATAGTTGCTTCCAGTAGCAAACGTCAACTGAATAGAGGACGCCACATGCTCCATCTTGCATCCCATCTCGGTGAGACGGGCTATCAACTCGTTGGCAGCAGCCATGCTGAAACCCAATTCTTGCACGATATTGCTGCCCGCATCGTGCAGCTGGCTGCCGTGGATAGTGATGGTACGAAACAGCGGCAACTCCTCTTTTGCGTATTCAATAAGTGCTTTTGCAGCGGCAAGATCGCCCTCTTCGCCCTTTTTGAACGCACCATGTTTGAGCGCATGGTGAAACATGTCCCAACCACAACTGCCTGCCACCTTCTGGGTGTTATAACCCTTCGCTTTGAGATATTGAACAAAGAGCTTCAAAACTCCCATAGTGTCGCGTGTGCAGGTGAAATTGATTTTGACCTCCTCTGGGTTGATGCCCTGAAGCAACAACTCCATATCGGACAGGCTTGCCACCTCTTTGGCGCAAAATCCAATAGAGTTAGCACCCCGTTTTACTGCATCAAGCGCATAAGCGTTTGCTTGTTTGAGGTCATGGCAACGGATATCCTGACGAATGTCCCACACATTGTTGTCGGCCTTCTTGCCACGTGTATATGGCTTTTGGGCAGGGTTGCTGTCAAGATACTCCAACCCCTCAAGGTCTTCAGCGCGATAATAAGGTTTCACATTGAACCCCTCAATGGTTTTCCATACCAGTTTTTTATCATAGTCTGCCCCTTTGAGGTCTTTATTGATGACTTCTTCCCATTTCTCGGTAGAGATGGGTGGGAATTCGCTAAACAATTTGTTGTCTTCCATTATGTTATATTGTTTTATCATTTCAATGTGAGATTGGCAAAGTTACACATTTTTATTCACTTTCCAAAATGTGTAGTTTTTCCATGTTGTGTGTAGGCATGTTAGACCTCTCTTACGGTGATACCATTGGTGCTGATGTAGATAAGAAAACCCCTTACATGGGGGTATCCCATCTGTCTGATTGCATCGCAATATTCTTTTACTTGCTGGTTGTGGTTGGGTTGCTCCTTGCCAGTTTTGAAATCTACAACCAGGGTGCTGTCGGGGTTGAATATGATGCGGTCGGGGCGTTTGACTTGCCCATCGAAAGCTATGTCGCATTCTGTCTTGATGGTGGCAGCGCTGGCAAAAAACGGCTTGCATTGCGGGTCGGTTACTACCAGGCGTACCTCTTGTAGCAAACGGCTTTGGATGTCGGTATGGATGCGCTGCCGTCGGCAGTAGTCATGGGTGGCTTGGTCGATGTCGTTCTTCGTGCATATATGTGAAAGAATTTCGTGTACAGCATTGCCGTGATCGATGGCTTCGCCGACGTGGTTCCCAAAAATCTCCTTCGACTGGTCGGCAATGCTTATCTTTTGACTCCAATCGGCGAAACTGAGTTGGTCTAATACCTCAATGGTAGTGTTGTGTGTGGTAGTGTTTGGCTCTGCTGGTTTGGGATCATCGGTGCCTATGGCAAAGTCTTGATTATTGTCGCCAGTTGAAGTCGAAAGAGATGGGAGAGCCCTAATTGCATTAGACTGTCGGAATTGGACGAGCATAGAGATGTAGTCGTTTCCTGCTGGTGCGTTTTCTTTTGTTTTTGATTTGCTGCTTTTGATTTTTGACTCGCAGTATATCAACAGCTTGTCTTTTGGACGTGTCAGTGCTACATAAAGCACATTAAGGTCATCCATCTCCTGTTCGGAGTTTTCTCGGTCTTTCAGTGAGTTAAATAGGGTAGGCTGCTTGTTCGAGACTGGCACAAGTGCAGATGGCAAGTCTTGGATTTTAAGTAGGTCTCGTGTCTCTTGGTCAAGGTGTGTCCAAATCTCCTTGCTGTGATTGTCTCTATGGTTGATAATAGGATATATGATGATAGGTGCAGCC
>JAGHVA010000047.1 GCA_018064565.1 Candidatus Colimorpha onthohippi | reverse complement strand
AGAATGCGGAGTGGTTGCCATTAGCAGCAAAATAGGGCCAAGAGAGCGATTCGGTAATTGGCACATCTACCCTATCACGAATCCTCCAATAGTTATCGCCTTCATACTGCTGATGCCAGCCATCGGGCAACGTATCGGACGATTCAAAATCCTCAAACAGGATAGTATCGTAGTCGTGCTTGTAGAAGTTGCCCGGACACACAAAGGTATCCATCGTAGTGTAAACAGGATGCACGATTGTCAAGTTGAGTGTATCCACCAAGGCACCATTTCCTTCCTCGGTAGTGTCGTACACCACCGCATTGGCATAGTAGGTGCCTACCTCGTGGTCGCGATTATACCAGATAAAGCTGTCGCAGGCATTGTCGATAGTAATATTCTCGCCCATGCTGCTATGCAGTACGGTAAGCACAAGCGTATCCACCTGCGTGCATCCAGCCGCATTGGTATAAGCGTAGGTATATTTACCGCTCTTGTAGTAAGTACCTACAGTAACGCCTTGATATATCCATGTATATGAATAATCCACCGTAATAGCATATCTAAACGGAGTAGGTGTTGTCAGGGTGAAATGTAGGGTATCGGTAGCTTCGCAGCCGTTGGCGGCGGTATAGGTGTTGGTATAGATACCCGTTGCGTCGTGTTCGAGGTTATCGCCATGGCCTCTGTCGCCATCGGCTGACCAGAGATAGGAGCCGCAAGAGACATAGTCGTACGAACTGCTTCCAGAGGGTTTGCGGTGGATACGATGTTCCACGATGCTATCATTACCCAGATGTCCCATCAAGGTGTCGTAGCGGACGATATCCTGATCGCCAGCCATGTGGTTAACGATACGATTCACATAAATCATAAAGCTATCCACAGCACAGAACAAGCCACCCTCGTCGCCATGGCCTATGTAAAAGTAGTAATCGCCCGCTTCCATAGCTCCAATGGTACCGTCTCTTTTTATCCACTCTGGCACACTAAATCCCTCAATATTCATAAGCATCGTCATGTTTGAAAAATCAAGTCCCGTAATATAACCCACTTGGAATATATCTGTTTTTTCCCCATTAGCAGGCATTCTGAAATAGAACTTGATATGCGTATTGACAGGATCGTCTATCGTAATTTTCGGTGTAACTAAAAAGCTCGCTGCATTTAGTCCCTGACTAATTTCCCACATAGCCATGCCCGACCCTGACGGCGTGGTATATACCGTAGCCAAATTGTTTGCAGCGACGAAACCTGTAGCACCTTCACCATCTGCATAATACCAATCACTGGGTTTCTTTAAAATTTCCACCTCATCAAAATCCTCGTATAACAGGGTGTCAACATAACGTTCGGCGAGCATAGCGCCACACACGGTGTCATAAACCACAGTGATTAATGGTGTTATAGTCAGGTGGAGGGTGTCGGTGGCGGAGCAGCCGTTTATATCCTCGTAATCGTGGGTGTAGGTGCCGCTGGAGGTATAGGTCTGGCTCCAGTCGTTGTTTTCCCACGTATAGCTGCCGGAAGCTGTCTCCGTGAACGCAGTGTGCAATGGCTCAAATATTATGAATGAGCCTCCAATTGAGGAGTTTGCGCTACTCGTGGTGCTTTGTGCGGTGAGTACATAATTCCACATGCCCTGGGCAGTAGGTGTACCCTTCAACCGCTTGGTTTCGGTGTCGTAATACACTCCATCGGGCAGACACGTAGCGGTGATGGTGGCGTCAGCGGCTTCGACCACTACCTCCGAGATGGGTTGCCCCAAACATAGCACTTGGTCAAGATCACCCTCTACCCTACTGAACGATACCGTAACCGTTGGATTGAATATCAGCTGGATTACACTATCGCACATATTGGTGTCGGGGAGTATGGCGAAGACACCGTCGTCGGCAGCTATGGTGTCGAAATAGACGTTGCCGTCTATCCAATGCAACGTGTCGATGTCTTCTATCTGCTGGATGGTGCTGTCGTTGTGCATAACGCTCAACTCAAGCGTTATCACACTGTCGCAACCGTTGCTATTAAAGCCCCAAGCGGTGTCGCGGACAATATAGTTGGTTAACGACGGCTTAGTCGGAATATGGAATCCATTGAGGTCGTACACCTTGTTGGCACATATACGAGCATCCTCTGGGGTGATAATGGTCGTATCCACATGCTTTACTCGCACCACGATGGTTACGATGCTGTCGCAACCGTAGCGGTTCTGTTCCGAACGGAGTGTGTCGTGCCTGTAATAATCGGTCAGGCTACGCTCGGGAGTGATGATAAAGCCATCGCCCACAAAGGTAGCGCCACCACATACGGAAACGGTGTCGTGCTTGGTGCTATCTACGCCATGCACCTGCAGCGTGAGGTTGGTGATGCTGTCGCAACCGTGGACATTGACATCAGAGTGGCTGTCGGTATAGGTTGAGGAGGCGGTGGTTAGCGGCAACGAGACTTCGAAACCGTAGGCAGGACTGACTAAGGTATTGCCAGCGCAGAGGTCAATCTCTGGAATATCAAACGTGTCAACGGGATTGACGGTGAGCGACAAGAACGCCATGCTGTCGCAGCCTGCGGCGTTGACGGTGCGCACCGTGTCGTGTATTACTGGCTGCGCAGCCACCTGACGCACGGTAGCGATATTGAAGCCATGGCTATTGTAGGTAGTGCCAGCGCATACCTGCTCGTTGTTGAATACCGTGCTATCCACCGGACGGACGGCAAGGGTAAGCGTACTGGTGCTGTCGCATTGCCATTGATTTTTGAGGTGCAGCGTATCGCGCCATACAGAAGCCTGCGTAGAGCGGACGGTAGCATGGCTAAAGCCGTACTGGCTATAGGTGCCCCCAGCGCATATCTGCTCGGCATCATGACGGGTGGTATCTACCCTATGCACCGTAAGGCGCAACACCCGCACCACGCTGTCGCACCCCGAGTGGAACACCGTAGAGGCGCGGTTGGTATCGGGCAGTATCACATCGGAAGCCGATGGCGACGTAAGCTTGTTGAAGTCGGCATACACAAACTGAGTGCCTGCGCACACAGCCGTATCGATACGTACCGTATCGTGAGGGAAGACCATGATTACGCCCTTGCGCTCCACATTCTCGCACCCCTCGGTACTTGTAGCCTTGATGGTGTAGATGCTGTTGCCATGAGTGGCAGGCTTGCCACTGATAACATGCGTTTCAGAATTGTAGGTAACACCAGCCGGAAGGTCGGTTACAGTGATAGTGGCATAACTTGCCGATAGTGTAAGCGGCTCCATCGCACTGAGACGACAGAGAGCCTGGTCGATATGGTCGGGACTGACTTCAAGGGTG
>JAGHVA010000210.1 GCA_018064565.1 Candidatus Colimorpha onthohippi | reverse complement strand
AGGTTAAACAGTCTGTTAGATTGGATACTACAAACAATTGATTATTGGATTTGCATAAATATTCAACAGAATTTCCAAAGAATCGTCAGTAAAGTTAGGAAGAGTTTTAATTTTATCGATGTACAAGTTCATATTTTCTAATTCATTTTTATTGTAATATTCTTGGAATACAGAAGTATGGTGAGATATGTCATAGGCGATATAGTTGTTAGCCCACAAATGATACCCACTATAGATTCTGTGGTCAATCAAATCTGCCGTCCAATTGAAAACGTCACGTACATTTATGTGGGAAAAATGCTCGTAATCGCTGATTGTAATAGGCTGACCGATACTAATATGAGTATGCCCTTTAGGCTGCGTAATTCCTGTTATGATCGAATTGACATCTTCAGTGGGTGTTTTTTTGTAGTTACCCTGAATAGTTTTAGTAAGTTCGATTGCCTTTAGAGAGTCGCACGGCTCCCACTGGTAAGATACACTTACTGGCACGATATTCAAGGAACAGATATTTGATATTGGATCGGAACTTCCACTCAAGGAGAGCATCTTAATCAGAGCAGGGTCGGTTTTATCAAGTCCATTTTTTGTTCGTCCATTACGCTGAGCAATCCAAACGGACTCCCCTTGAGAAATCATATATCTAATATAACTGGACATCAGCGACAAGTTGCGATAAAAGGACATTTTACTGCCTCCTCTTGGGGTCTTGAACATTTTGTTAGATCTACCTATATCCGAGATTAAAGGGAAACGCATTAAATTCTCACCAAATGTAATTTGACAAGTTTCTCGCCCCATCTTAAATAGGATGTATTGAAGTAGCAACGCATCCACAACAATATCTCTATGATTGGATACAAACAAGTACGAAGTTTCTGGCTTAAGATTTTCACAACCAGAGACAGTAAAGTTTGAGATAGTCTTTTCTAAAATAACACAAATCGCATCCTTCATTACTGTGTATTGAAAGTCCTTCACATTACTAATGGATGTCAGCATGTGCTGAACTTCATTGACAGGCATTTTAGGATAAACATAACGAGATATGTCTGGAAAGTTGCTACTATAGGCAATTCGCTGCAATGCAGATGGGATTTCACTATCAGTGTATGGTCTTATGTCAGAAAAAATCTCAGGATATTCTTTAATCATTTTTTTTGCGCAGATCAATAAATTTCACAGGTTTTCTGTTTTTTTGAGGAAAGTTAATTCTACTGATTTCTTCTATTGGAAGCACTTCTATGGTGGGTGCCACCCTAATTTTGGATCGAAAATGATTTTTAAGTTCATCTACCACATCGGATGGAGCCGTATCTTTAAGTCCGACTTTTATGATTAGATCATCAGTACCCGTGGCATCCGTTCGAGCTATAACTACATAATTTTCAACATAATCAACATGGTCCAATACATCATTAACAGCTGGTGGATAAAGGGTAGTCCCCTTAAATTTGATCATATTATTCTTACGTCCTATTAGGGGTGTGAGCCGATAAGAATAACGTCCACACTTGCATTGGCTTACACATTTTGAAGCGATATCGCCCGTACGAAAGCGGAGTAGCGGCATACCTTCCACCCCGAGTGTTGTTATAACGATTTCGCCAGGATTGCCGTCTGGAACAGGGAGGTTGTCATCGCCTATTATCTCTACAATGATTAGTTCTGGATGAACGTGCCCACCCATGCCATAACTACATTCTGAGAACGTGGCTCCCATCTCAGTTGACGAGTAAGTCGCAAACAACTGAACTTCAGGCCATTTCTCGTGAATTCGGTTTCCCAAAAGATTTAAACTAAAATCCTGTTTGCGTAAACCTTCCCCAATTCCGATAATTTTGGATACACTACAACTGTGATAGTCAATATTATGCTGTTCGGCATATTCAACTAACCGAAGTATGAATGATGGCACACACATGATTACATCGGGTTTTATACGCTGTATGGTATCCCACTGAAGTTCTGGAATACCATTACCTACCCTAACAATAGATGCCCCCATCTCACGAATACCAAGAAAATAAGCAAGTCCTGCCATAAACCGCTTGTCCATGGTAGTCATCAATTGCAAGATATTTCCAGGTTGCAATCCAGCACATTCAAACGATTTTTTCTCATTATACGCAAGTCGTTGTAAATCTTTTTCTGTACAAGCAAAGGTTACAGGATCGCCTAAAGTACCCGACGTTGTGATATAATCCACTATTTTAGCTTTGGGACAACACAGAAAATCGGAATTGTAGAGTTGCAGGTCTTTTTTTTCTGTAAATGGAATGGATGTTAAATCCTCAAGAGTTTTTATTTTGTCAACATCAATATTGTTTAGTTTGAACATACGCTGATAGTAGGGAGAATACTTATCAAGGTACTGAATATTGCTTTGAAGCAGTTGTTCTTGAAAGTGTTTAATTGCCTCTGGCGGCTGAAATTCGATATCATTAAGCATATCTACAAGTATTGAGGATTAGCAATTATTATGTATTTCCAATGTATGCAACCAATCGATGAATTGATATTTCCACTGACGAGATTCGGGCGAACCCTTATCGTCACTGACACCGAAACCATGACCGCCAGTGGCATACTGGATATATTTATGGTTTATGCCAGCAGCTGTTAATGCCGAATCAAGCAGTATTGAATTATGATAATCTACCGTATGGTCATCCACACAATTAACTAAAAATACTGGAGGACAGTTTTGTGGTATATGTTGTTCTACCGACCACCGCGACTGAGCATCTGGATTATTTGCCATTCTATCACCAAGCAAACCTCTACGCGAACGCTTATGGGTACATTCATTTGTTAGTGTAACAACAGGATATATTGAAGCGATGAACGATGGGAATATTCCATCAGGAAAAAGGACTTGGCTCATTGCCAAGTGTCCACCAGCAGAGAATCCTATAATTCCAATTTTATTAGAATCAATTCCATACTTATGCGAATTATTTTTAACCCATCTTAATGCAGACTGCGCGTCGTTATACATATCGGGCGCTTGATTACCTCTAATAAGTAAACGGTAGTGCGAAAACCAAGCCCACCAACTTGCAACACGATAACGAAGTACGAATGCGCTGATTCCATTTTTCTGTAAAAACTTCGCAACATCAACACCTTCGCTTCGATAGGCCAACCAACAATAGCTGCCACCTGGACATACTATAGCAGCTGTAGTGGCACCAACCGCTGGATATATCTCTAATGTAACATTACGAGCTCTCCCAGAGGATTTCTTGGGATATAGGTGTACCACTTGATTTCTTTTTTTCTTACATACAATGAACATGCAGATTTGTTTATATTTCTATTACTATGTTACTCTTTACCAATATAGGCACATCTAACTGTTTATCACTTTACATACACTGGATTGGTTTAAGTTGACTTATTACGGAGTTGCGTCCAAGTATAGTCTCGGAAGTGGCAATAGCAGCTAATGCGACTCCACACAGACCATGATGGACGACATTCTGACCTGTAAGATATAGATTTCGAACCTTTGTATTTACAGGCAATATGGTGTACAAAAGATGATTACAGTCGTTATGAAAGCCAAACATACTTCCATTGTGTGTTCCATAGTTATCCCTTATAGTAAGTGGACTTGATGTATAACTATCAAGGATAATATCTGGAAGATTGTGATATAATCTGGTAAGAGCCACCATTGCTTTACTTTTTAGCCGATTCATGAAACACTGATATTCATCTCCTCTATGCCCGCTATAGGTATCCACCCAAGGTTCAAACCAATGATACGAGATGGGGATAAGCGCAGTGAGCGTTTCTGCATAACTCGGATTATTAGGGTCTTCCTGCGTCATCACCATAAAACATTGAGGCCAAGCATCTATAGAGATTTCTTCCAAATTCCATGCTGAACAGTCGCCACTATTCACACAAAATCGTGGGTGATTGTGATGTTTGATTGAACAAGGTTTTAGATGTAAGTACAATTTGAAAGCAGAATAGCCATATGGAGCCTCTTTTATACGTTTTTTGAAAGAAATAGGGAATGCGTCTGGAGTAATAATGTTGAGTAACTCACAAGGATCGATAGAACTAACATAATTGTCTGCTTTATATGATTTACCAGATTGTGTAGTTACATAAGATACCATTTGATTCGAAACCTCTATATGCGACACAGAATCATTTGTAACCACAGTTCCACCATAATCAACTATAACTTGTTCTAAAGCATCAGTCATAGATTGACCACCATGAGAGAACATCGCTGAACCTTCGATATGAAGCACATTGATAAGTGCATGTTCAAATGCAGGCGTTTCGCCTTGAATACCAGCATTAAGTGGAGCAAGATAAGACAGCAAACGTTGCAGTTTAGTGTCACCTACATAATTGGATATGAGTTTGTCAGCAGGCCAAAAAAATTGTTCTGAAGGCTTCGATGCTGGCTGAAAATAGAAGTATCTCACTTCTCGAGAGAGCTTGTAACATGCATCAACATAGTTTCTGATTCCTTCTGCCTCGTGGGGGAAAATAGATGATAGGTAACGTATATAATTTTCACGCCCCTTAGGCATCTTGTAATGAACGTCTCCATCAATAATAATAACCTCGTCAAAACAATCACTATCGGTTGGCACTACACCGACCTTATCAATAATACCTAAATAGCGACAAAGTTGATCAAGTTGCCAACCTGGCTTAAAGCCACCAAATACATGCATACCAGTAGCATACCGAATCCCTTTACGACAAAATGACTGAAGACCTCCACCTAATGTGTTATTTTTTTCTATCAACGTAACCTTGTGCCCCTGTTTGGACAAAATCGCGCTCGTAAACAAACCTCCAACACCTCCACCAATAACAATAGTGGATGTCGGTTTGATGTTCTTTGCATCGCAAATGCCATTTTCTCGACTCAGCATACTACACAACTTCGGCATATAACCTGTGCTCGAACTGTCAAAAGCGTTTGTCGCTTGGTTGCTTTGCTGCATGATGCGTTCAATAACCTCTGAACCTAAAATATGGCCACAAACATTGAACGAGCCGACCAGCACACCCAAGATGCCATGATTACTTATATTTTGCCCTACCAACAAGAGATTATGAAGTTTAGTACGATATGATAGATGACCTTGAGCGCCCAAATTGATATCCTTGAGAATACCATATATTGAACCACCTGGAGAAAGTGTATAATCTCGGTAGGTAAGTGGCGTAGCCGTATAATAACAGTCAACACACTGACGTATATCTGGAAAATCGGACATCATTACGTCTAACAACTGCTCTGCCTTGTGCTTTTTGAATGCCTCATAGTCAGCACCTCGGTGACCAATAGTCGAATTGTTCCATTGAGCAGTTTCTTCGGCAGACATACACGCCAAGACAACACCACTACGAGCATATGATGGATTAATTTCATGACAATGGTGCATGTAGAAATAGCCATTAGGCCAGTTGGCATCGGTATAATTGGTCAAATCCCAAGGAGAAGATCGATAACTAAAGAAATTAGAATTCATATACCGCATCGTCTTATCCTTAAATTTCAAAAATAGAGCAAATGTTGCTGTTGTATTTTTCAAACTCCTCACACGTTGACAATATTGAGGACGAAAATTGGCATCAGAAAAAACGTCAAGCATCTGATATGGGTGAATATCAGACACAAAGATATCAGCAAAGTATTTTCTGTTATTTGTATCAGTTACATATACGACATTACCCTGATCGCAATGGGATTGGACAACACGACTGTTGTTGATAATTGTACCACCATGCTGCTTGATAACTTGAACTAAGGCCTGAGTAATGGTATCGCTACCACCAACAACTCGAAAGGAACTACTATTATAGAAGTCGGCGACATAGGCATGGGTAGCAAAGGAGGTAACGTCTTTGACTGCAGCATAAAGAGGCATGTCGCCTACAAGAACTTGACGAAGAAGTGGATCGGAGATGGTATTGTTAATTATCTGGTTGAGACTTTTGGTAAAGAGGTCAACATTGGGAGCATCGGCCACAGAAGAATTCTTAATACTATAATATTGAGTACTTTTGGCTACAGAATCTACTAAATTCCAATAACACTGAAGATTTTCTTTTTGGTGGGGAAATTGCTGAACGAGTTGAGTAATGAAATTCTGGCGACCAGAGGCAAACTGAAAACGCTTACCACCAATAGATACGATATGATAGGCATTGGTATCGAGGCGAGAGAATGTCAATTTATCCTTAATTCCCAATGCGTTAAAATAATTAGAGAGAATTTGTCCTTCGTCAAGGCTACCTACAATATGCATACCAGTTTCGAATCGAACGCCACCTCGACTAAAGCATTGAAGACAACCGCCAATCTGGGATGATTGCTCAAGGATGGTTACATGATAACCATTTTGCGCCAACACAGCACCTGTGGACAAACCGCCTATTCCGCTACCTATTATTACAACTTCTTTCATAATTCAGATTCATTTTGTGAACGTTTTTTTTTCTCACTTTGACAAAAACTATACTCTTGGCGTTTCGAAAACGTTCGTTACTCTTCATCAGTCGTTATTCGCTTAATTATTTATTATTAAGTTGTGCC
>JAGHVA010000036.1 GCA_018064565.1 Candidatus Colimorpha onthohippi | reverse complement strand
GAATATACCCGATGCGATCTAATATCTTGATTTGAAATGCCGATTCAGTTAGTGTGAGTGTCTGATGTTGGGAGTGGATATCAATAAGTTCTTGTCCTAAGGCATCGAGAGCTGTGAGTGTGGCTGGGGTCTCGTTGACAAAAGCGCGGCTCTTACCAGAAGGGAGCAACTCCCTGCGAATGACAAGCAATGGGTCGTAGTCCAGGTCCAACTCCTCAAATAGTGGCTCCAACCCACTGTTGCTGATGTCGAAGTGAGCTTCGATAATGCACTTTTTCTCTTTGTCGCCCAATACCGTTAGGTCAGCACGCTGACCTAACAAAAGTCCTAACGCGCCTAATATGATCGACTTGCCTGCACCCGTCTCGCCAGTAATGGTTACAAAGCCAGGGTGAAACGAAATCTCGGTATGCTGAATAAGCGCATAGTTTTCGATAAAGAGAGAGGTTATCATCTTGCTGTGTTTTTTTGTTTTTTTCGAAGCAATCGTTTTCTTGCCTTGGCAGAGTGAAAGCAAGTTTGTCTCTGCGCTTGGCTTATCGAAAATGTGGTATGTCAGGTTGATAGTGGTCAGTCTAACATTGGAGCAATTCTAATTAAGGCAGAAATCAGGTCATCTACATCTTGTTGTGTGTTGTAGATAGCAAAGCTGGCGCGAACGGTGCCAGGAATGCCGTAGTGGTCCATGATGGGTTGTGTGCAGTGATGTCCGGTGCGCACAGCGATACCTAATTTGTCAAGCAGTATCCCAGTGTCGTAGGGGTGTGCGTTGCCGACAAGAAAGCTGATTACCGATGTCTTTTGTGGTGCTTGACCAAATATACGGATTCCATCTATTGTCTTCAGTTTTTGTGTGGCGTAGTCCAGCAGCATCTGCTCGTGTTGTGCTATAGCGTTGATGCCTATTTGCTGCATATAGTCGATGGCGGCACCTAACCCCAAGGCATCGCCGACAGAGGGTGTGCCCGCCTCAAATTTGTAAGGCAGTTCGTTGTAGGTGGTTTTGGCAAAGGTTACCTCTTTAATCATTTCACCACCGCCTTGATAGGGGGGCATTTGATTGAGCAATTCTTCCCGTCCATACAGAATGCCGATTCCCATAGGTGCGTACATCTTGTGTCCCGAAAAACAATAGAAATCACAATCCAATGCCTGGACATCTATAGGAATATGCGCAATAGCTTGAGCCCCGTCAATCAATACATAAGCACCCTGTTTGTGAGCAATATCAATGATTTGTTTGATGGGATTGATGGTACCAAGTGTGTTGCTGACATGGTTTACTGCCACTATCCGTGTTTTAGGTGTGAGCAGACGGGGCAGTTGTTCTGTCATCAGCTGTCCTTGATCATCAAATGGCAGGACTTTAAGTGTGGCTCCACTCTGCTCACAAGCCAATTGCCAAGGAACGATATTGCTGTGATGCTCCATCTCGGATACAATCACCTCGTCTCCTTCACGAAGAAATGCTCGTCCGAACGAGGAGGCTACCAGATTGATGCTCTCGGTTGTGCCACGGGTAAAGATTATCTCATGCGGATGCTTGGCTCCGACAAACGCTTGAACTTTGCGACGCGTAATCTCATATTGCTCGGTGGCCTTGGCGGCAAGGGAATAGGTGCCACGGTGGATATTGCTGTTGAGTGTGGTATAATAATGCGTAAGCGCATCAATCACGCACTGTGGTTTTTGTGTAGTGGCGGCATTGTCTAAATATACAAGTCGGTGCCCATATACTTGTTGGTCAAGTATAGAAAACATGATGAGAATATCGATTTAGTGTTTATAAATAACGTAGCAGACAATCAAACCCATTGTTAGCAGCCCAAGAAAAATATAAAATGCGATGCTACACCCTTGTTGGGGCAGTGGGCGCTGTTTGCGTCGTATAAGTGATTCAAAGGTGCTCATTGTAGTTTACTTTTTTTGCGTTTTATGATAAGTCGGATGCTTATCCATATAGCGGCTATTAGCACTAATCCCACGATGATGTACGATATAAGTGTGCTATAGCGTTCGATGGCAGATGGGTCGGCTGCTTGGTAGGCAAGGTATCCTAAGAGAGCCAATATGCAATTCCAGATAATTGCACCGATAAAGGTGTAGAGTGAAAAAGCAAAGAGATTCATCTTCGACAATCCGGCTGGAATTGAGATTAGCTGTCGGATTACAGGGATAAGTCTGCCGATTAGCGTAGAAACTTTGCCGTGCTTGTTGAAATAGGCTTCGGCGCGTTCCATCTTCTCGCCGCTGAGTAGGAGCAGGTGTCCAAATCTGCTGTCAAGAAAAGCATAGATGACGGGACGCCCCAACCATCTGGATAAAAAATAGTTGATATAAGCGCCCAGCATGGCTCCGAGTGTGCCTACCAGTATGATAAGCCATATAGTCATACCGCTTTTGCTTTGAGGGTTGGAGGCTACATATACAGCAGGCGGAATCACCACCTCAGATGGAAAAGGAACAAATGAGCTCTCAATTGCCATGAGCGACCCCACTGCCCAATAATTCATGTTGGCATCGTACCAAGTTAAGACCTTAGACACAAAACCCGTAGCATTGGTATCTTGTGGTCGTATCTGCTCGGCGATGCCATTTGAAGGGGCAGGTGCTTGGGCAGCAGCTACATAGGTGCTGGTAATAATCAAAAAAAGCAAAAACCAGGTGTATTTTTTCATGTTGTGATATATTATAGTGTGCTTAGCAGGCGGATACATTCGGGACATAACTTGATTAGTTGTGCATCCCATTTGGGGTCGTTGCCGTAGTATTTGTGGGCAATCTGTACGACCGATAGGAATTGACTGTTATGTCCAGCCATAAAAAGAGAGGCTGCCCAAAGGGTGTATAGGTCAGCGATAGGGTCGATGGTATTGGCTGCTTCCTCAAGCAGTTGTGCGGCTTCTTCGTAGCGTTGTGTTGAGAAAAGAAAATCGGACAACGATAACCATGTCTCGCACGTGGAGTTGTCCAATTCCAGCGCAAGCCGGTATTCTGATTCTGCAATGTCGTTGTCGGATTGTTTCTCGTGCAATATGCCGGATGTGAGGTGGTAATGCGCTTCCATAGGATTGATGCTTATGGCTTGTTTGACAGCGCAGATAGCATTAGCAATGTCGCCCATCTGTTCGTAACTTAAGGCGAGACTGTGATAGGACGAATCCATATAGGGGTCAACCGACAGAGCCTTGTGAAAGTATATTACAGCAGTGTGGTAGTTGTTGGTATCAAAGTAGATCGATCCAATCTGGTGGTAAACCATTGATTTGTCGTCGGAATAGTCGATGCCGTCAAGCAATACCGAAGCGGCTTTGCTATACTCGAATCGACATAGGTAGCTGTCGGACAGTCCCGCATAGTATGAAAATACGGTCTTGTCGATGACCAGAGCATACTCGTATGCCTCTGCCGCTTCGTTGTATCGATTGGCAAACAGATAGGCATTGCCTAAAGCCCCCCAAGAGCAGTCGCTGTATGGATGCTCTCGCACATAGTCTGTAAGATACCGTATGGCTTTGTCTATCTGACCTAATTCGTTGTAGCACAATACGAGATTTTCGGCTGTAAAGTCTTGGTGTTCATCAATGGCCATGGCTTTCTTAAAATACTTTATTGCATCATCTATCTTGTGCAATTTCATGTATTCGTCACCGATATTGCTGTAGATAATGTCAAGCCGATATTGGTCGGCAGCAGCCAACTGGTAGTGATGAATGGCGCGTTGTGGCTGGTCTAAGTAGCCATATACCGTTCCTAACGCATAATGGACATCGGTATTGTCGGGCTCCAATTGGTTTAGCTCTTTGAGCAAAGATAGCGCCTTGTTGAAGTCGCCATGTGCACATAGCAAATGCGACCGTCGCAGTTTTATGGAGTTGTGTTCTGGATACAGTTGCTCCGCATATCGTACAGCAGTCTCCAGATTCTCAATATCATTTTGGTCAAGATAAAAGTCAATCACAATCTCTAATTCATCTACATCAAAATATCGTTGTTGATGGTTGCGTATAGTCTCCTCATAGGTTGTTACGCATTGGCGGACATCGTTGTCGTAGTTCTTAAATCTGTCCATAGTGTGTTAAAAACTAAACCGAATCGTTAAGCCACCTTTTGTGGTGCTATTGGGATATGAGTTGGAAATGTAGGGGGTATTGATATTGGTTTGGAAAAATGCGCGTAAGGTAAGTGTTGACGAGAGTGCATACTCGCCAGATAGTTCGATCATCCAAACGCTCGAACCGCTGGATATCTGGTTGATATTTTGGTTTATCTTTCGGATATTGGTCTTATTGCTGTTGTGTGTTAGGTTGAGTTGCAACACGATATCGCTCTTGAATTTCATAGTCTTGCCAGCAGCCTTGAGCGAGAATGCCACGTCTTTGATGCGATAGCCTCCACCAAAAGTGATACCGTCACGGCTGGTCTCGGTCATCTGGTTGTTGGCGAAACTCAATGCCATAGTTCGGTTTCGCTGAATCGAGAAGTTCAACTGTAGGTTATTGGTAAATGACATCGCCACACGAATCAGTGGGTTGAACTGCTCTGCAATCTGCACGGCGTCCATACTGATAGGAGGTATGTAATCGCCGGTAGTGCCCATAACACTCTCCAGTCCATACTCGTAGTCGTTGATAGCAGCGATGGCTGCATCGGTGTAGTAATTGCCGATGGTATAGGTCGAACTATATTTGTGTGAGAGCGATATGTTGGAGAATATTTTTTTGATGGCTTTGATTTTGTTTAGTCCAGTATAGTTGATTGACCAATTGGGCAATGGGAATTTCATAAATGGCGAAAAACCGTAGCTGTTAGGATCTTTGCCTAAGTAGGTAGATAAGAAGGAGGAGAGCAGCACGGTTTGGCTGTTGCCACTATAGCCTGCGTTGTAATATTCGCCATTCATGGTATCCAGCACCATCTGTTGGCTGTAGCCATTGTTGGCTATCCTTGCCAACCGACTCGAGATAATCTTACGGTTGTTTAAGAATTGTGTAAACAGCTCATCTTTGTCGATAAATGCAGTTCCAAAGCTCCACACGGTAGTGGTATAGCTGCCGCTTTTCATATACGACAAAGGTCCTTCTACCATGTCGTGCAATGAGTTGTATTTGTAGTAATACTCTTCTCGCTGAGAATAATTTTGGGTTGCAGTTATTTCTATCTTCATGTTGCGGATAGGTTCTACCGATACTTGTAGCGACAATATCCGTGACTCTGTATTCTCGTGAGCCGCATTCATCAAAGTGTCTTGGCTCAGCAGTCCCTGGCGTGCCAATTGGTTGGCAATATTTGTTCGGAATCCTGCGATATAACCAAATCCTGGTGTGAAGTTATATCGTGGGTCAAGTCCGATTACTGTGGCGGTACCCATGTAGCCAGGCAGTCGGTTGCCTGTGGTAACACCATATTGGATATTGCCACTTTTTACCATTGTAGCCAGTCGTATGCCAAAATAGCCTATCCCTTTCAGCCGTTCCATCCATTGGGCACGTTGCAATGAGTCTTGGTTGACCTTGTCTTTCTGCAAACCGCGTTTCTCGTCAACGGTGCCTTTGTTTCGCTCCTTCCCTTTGGCTTTGTCTTTTTCTTTTTGAGGGTCGTATGCGTATGCTTTTTTAATCAGTTTCGATTTGTTATAAAGCATTTGCAGGTTGGCATTTGCAGATATTTGAATCGTGGTGCTTGAGTTGAGCGTGTTGCCAAGATTTTTGGTAGCCATCGTAGCTCCTTGGAAGTTATAGGTAGTACGATATACCAGTGGTGTGCGAAGAAAATCAAGGTAGGGGAGTTTGTTGATAGGTATATCCCAATTGATGTTTATGGTCTGTGTAAAGTTTTGCATAGTACCTCCGCTGGAGAAGGCTTTCCATACACTGTCGCGGCTATGCGATGTGATAGCACCCACAGGTTCGTCGATGCGTGCATTGGCGCCAGCGCTATATTGCAGTCGTAGGTTGCGTGTCAAATCGTATTGGAATCCATAGTTGCGTTGCCAGGTAAACTGTTTGAAATAAGTGGGTTTCAAGATTACCAGGGCTTTACTTTTGTTGCGGAGCAGTGTCTCTTCGTAGTCGCGGTATAGTTCTGTCGAGAAGGTGATGTTTTTGGGCTGATAATAGATGTTAAACTCTTTGAGCAACCGCCAATTCTTGTTGTTGAATGTCTTAATTTTGTCAAATGGTTTTATCTCTTTGGGCTGTTGGATGTTGTAGGCGTAGGTAAACCCTCCTCGATGTTGTTTTTTGTTAAAATATTGTATTTCGTCGTCGCTATTATGCTCGCCGGTGTAAGCGTACGAGAAGGCGAAATTCTCAATATCGTAGAAGTGCTGCTTCTCGCCAGCCTTACTTGCTACGCGCTCTTTACGGATGTTGGTCAGGGTGAGGTTGGTGGCACTTTTGCGCTCTTGTGTGGCTTGCCGCAAGCTATCGCGCTCGGCTTTGGTCTTGAAGGTCTTTAGGTCGTCTTTCAGCTTCACGTCAGGATCTAATGGGTTGTATTCGGGCGACCCAATCTCCCGTGCGTGGTCAATATAGAAGGGGATCTTTACACCCCAGTTCTCGGGCAGGAATTTTCCAAAATCCAAGTCGAGTGTAGTCTGAAAATTGAGCTGGTTCACCAGCTCCAGCCCGGTCAACTTGTCTTCCAGATTTCCGAACCCTGCGGTGGTGTAACTGCCATACAACGACAAATTACCTAAGTCTGCCAGATTGGTTCGTGCCAATACCATAGCAGCCCATCCGCCATGGTTGTTAAAGTCGGCCAGTCGCAACTCGTTAGCCCATACGGTTACACTTTTAGGCAGCATGTCGTTGCCATCGGCAACGCTTTGTTTGCGTGGGTTGCGCACACCAATCATGATTACTTTTACCTTGCCCAAATTGGGGCTACCCATCACACCATAGGTTCGGTTATCCACCATCTCACGGTACATCTGGGAGGTTCCGTATTGGCTGTCGCCGTTACGGATGGCCTTGTTTCGGTTGGTTTTTATATCCACCAGTTTGGTAAGGTCAATCTCCACGTTGTTGCCCATGGGCCAGATTACATCGCTCTGATCTGCCGAGGTGTACCAAGGCGTCAGTTGCAGTGGTAGTGAATACTCGTAGTAGTTGTTGGTGAAGTCGCTACCTAACCGGACAAACAGCTCCAAGTCGCCATCCTGGATGTTGGAAGCGGCATCTTTCTTCTCGGCATGAACAAACATCTTCAGCTTGCCATAATAGCGCATATCGTAGCTGGAACTGCGATATACAGCGCGCGCATCACCTTGTGCAAGGTCGGTAATGTCCATGGATAATGCCTGCTCGTTGAGTTGGGTGTATGAGCTTCCGCTGCTGTACCATTCTTCTCGCTCAATGCCTGGAGGCAGCACGTATGGCACAGGCTGCCGGTTGCCGTTTTCCTCTATATTGACAGTCGAGATGTTAAACTCGGTGTTTGCAGTAGTACCGCTGGCATAGTCGCCCGCTTCTTGCAGGCTTTCGCTATATTTTCGCCATGTGGCATACACCAACTCGAGGGTAGCGAAACGCAGGATGATAGGCTTCTCAAACTGGTTCAAAAACATACGCATGAAACGTATGGACTGGAAGCCGTTGATGTCACCAATCTTATCGTTTGGTTCGCGTATAGGGATGCGGAACTGGTACCATTTGCAGTTGGTAGTGGTTCCGTTGGCAAGTTGTACGTTGGTAGCTTCTTGGATATCTACGATATGGTTTTTGCCTATCTCCATCATCTCTGGGCGCAGGTCGATCACATACTGGTAGTAGTTTTCGGCTTCGCTCAGTGTGTTGTCTTTGTTGATATCTTCCACGTTAGGCAAGGTGGAGGCTGCGGTGGTGTAACTCTCGGTGTTGTCCGCATCGGCGGGTGAGTTGCCTTCGGGGTTGTTGTAATATTTGTATCGGTCGTTGATTTTAGTATTCTGGTTGTCGTAATAGGAACTGCGGTAAAAGCGGTAGTCGTCCGAGCTGGGGTCATCGGAGACCAATTGGTATGCTTTGGATCCAGTGCCGTGTAGCCTTGCGATGCTATCTACAAAAGCGGCAAAAAAACTCTGCTCGTCGGTAAGTCCCAGTCGGCTACCCAATCCGTCGTATCCAACATCTTGATATTTGCGGGCGCTCTCGTCGTTGTCGAATGCGTTGACAATGGGTTGTGTGGTAGGCACACGCCCCCAGATAGTGGTGTCCACGTTTTCCTCCGAACCGCCTGTGGGAAGTCCGTTTTCAAACCCTTTGCGACCGTCGCGCAATATATCCTCGCTGATATCGCCAAGGTTGATATACAGCTTACCGCCCGAGTGGTGAGGATCTTCGATAAAAGGATCCATCAGCCAGAATTCGATGGTCTCGATATTCTGCGTCTCAAAATCGGTATAGTCCAGTTTTCGCATAATACCACCCCATCTGCTCTTTGGATCTTTGAGTTTGCCGTCGGCATCGGTACCGGCGCTGATGCCAGTAGGTCCCACTTCGTAGTTGTATGGACCACGCTCGTCGGGGTAGTAAGCAAGGTTCATCTCGTAGATGTTGGTAGCTTCGCCAGCAGCCAGATCTTTGTTTGGAAATACCTCTTGCTCGGTGATGCGGCGTGCGTAGGGTTGCGACCGGTCGTCAACGGTGATGTTTTCGGGACAGTTGGATGAATAGAAGATATCGTCAATGCGGTACCATGCCAGCCGGGCTCGGTTGAATCCGTAGGCCAACCCTGAGTTGGGTTGTGTCTCGGGAAACATGGCGGTAGTGCTGCGGTAGTCTTGCGGCGTACTGGCCAAAAACCAATAGCCAACGCCTTTGAGGTCAATATTGCTCTCGGCTCCCTCAAAATCGTCGATATAGGTCGATGTGCCATCAGCGCTACCAGTATTGGCCAATCCTGGTATCAGGTGTGCAAATTCAGCGGTAAGGCTCAGCGTGCTGGGCGCTTTGGTATCGATGCCTGGCAGCATGTCAACCAGTCGGGTGATAAATGGCACTTCGTGGTTATAACTCAAGTCCAACCCCCATATCGTATTGCTGGTAGGCTCATCGCCGTAGTTGTTTTTAGTGGTTAGCGGTTTCTCATAGAGGTTCATCATCGTGGCGCCTATGTTGAAATCCTTCTCCACTTCGTAGTTAAGGTGCAACCCCAGCATCCGCTTGGTCATCATGCTGAACGAGTTGTTCTCAGAGCTTACACTGATAGGTGTGCCACTGCTGAGTATGCCTTCGTTGATAATGCGAACGGTTCCCATGGTATAGTCCACGGTATAATCCACATTCTCTATCAGGGGTACACCTCCAGCTGTAACGGTAACACTACCTTGCGAAACGCTATATCCCAGCGAAATCTCGCCGCTTACGGCACTCGTGAAATATCCTTCTAAGTAGAATTTGTTTTTGTCGGCATATTGGCGGGCCAGAGTGGGGGTCAGTGTATAAAGCGAATCAAAGCAGTATTTGTCGGCGAGGTCTTTGTTGTTCAGTATGTTGCGCAGGTCTTTTCCAAATGGCTCCACATAGGGGAAGAATATACGACCTGTCGTGCTTTGTATCGTACCTCCTTTGTATGAGGCGCTGTCAAACCAGTCAAACACACCGTCGGCATAGTAGTAGTTTTGCGACGCATCCATACGGTCCAGACCGAACAACTCGATATATGGGGTGCCTTCTTTGTCTCCTTCGGTCATAAAACCAATGCCGACTCCGCCTTCTTTGCTTTCGTAGAGAACGTTAAGGCGGAAATTTTCGCGACTCAGTTGGGTGCTTTTCAAAAAATACACGTTTTTCATCATGAGCCGCCACAGTGCTCCGTGGGTGTTGGTGGCAGTGCTTTTCAGCAACTTTACTACCAGTGTGTTGGGGTCGTTGATGCCATCGGTGGTCAATTCGCCTACCTGATACACGGTAGTGTCGCCAATTACTTGATATTGAAACGCAACGGCAAGCACTTGGTCGTTGCTCAGCGGTTGGCTCAAACTGATAAATCCCAACTGGCTGTTATAGGTGTATTCGTTGCTATTCAGCAGTCGGGCGCTTTCTATCTTTTCATAGTCGGTACCGCTCACAAATCCCAAACCCTGCATGTGGCTGGTGATGTTGTTTACACTGCGTATGGCACTAACTCCGATGGTTTGCAGCAAGTCGTTGGCACCGTTTGTTGGCATCAGTTTGTTGCTGGTGGCATGTACGCGGTAGGTGTTGTTTGGGTTGTGTTCGCCCAAGTCGGTAAGGGCCAATAGGTTTCGGTTGTTGGTTACGGCAGCGCCTACGTTGGTGCGCCATACCTCCATGCGCAATATCTTGATATTGGAGGCTACTATGGGCAAGGTTTTCAAGGCCTCGTTGTAGTGGTCGTAAAAATACTGGCTGATAAAATAGTGGCGGTTCTCTTCATATTCATCGGCACGGATTTCAAATTCTTGTGTGCTGGCACCTCCTTTTACCTGCATGTTTTCGGTGCTGGTCTCTTTTTGGCTCACAACAGCATCGATGGTGAGTTTGCCAAATTTTAGTTTGGTATGGAAACCAAATAGTTGTTGGCTTCCCTTAATCAGCGTGGTATTCAGTGGAAACGATACGTCGGCAGCCTCGATGAGTTGGATGATATCATCCTCTTTGCCTTCGTAACGGAGTTTTATCTTGTTTTCAAAATCAAATGTGGCTTGGGTGTTCCAGTTCAAATCAAAGTTTATCAGGTCGCCAATCTTAGCGTTGAGGCTAATCTGGATATTCTCGTCAAAGTCGAAGGTGGTAACGCTACGGCGGTTTATGTCCAAGGCTGGGTCGTCGCGGTAGTTGTTGATTACCTGAAGCGTAAGTTCAGCGCTACCGCTGGGAGTGATGCTGATTTCGGGTTTGCCTAACAGCGACTCTACTTTTTTGCTTATCTCTTCAAAGCCTGGAATCTTGTTTAAGATACCCAGTTTGCTTGTCCCGACAGTTGCATTGTTGGCTGCACTTTTCTCAGTCCAGTATTGGCGCATCAGTTGGTCGGTATGCCATTCCTGATATTCTTCGAATGTCATGGGCTGTCGGCTGGTTACGATGTCGCCTACCTTTGTGGTCTTGACATATTCGTTGCGTTCTGCATCGTATTCTACCTCGGTCGATATCGCTGCGGGATTGTAGTTCTCGCCAATACGCGGCCGCCATGAGGTGTCGGGTACCGACTGTGCGACACCTGCTCCTGCGCAAACCAGTAGCAGCAAAAGAATGGTTATATGTCCGAGATAACGCAAGTTAGTGGCGGATGTCTATAGTTTTTGCAAGGCTTCTTTTATGAGTTCTTCGGTGGTAAGTGTGGGCTTGAGTGTGCTTAGCACCTTCTCAGCAGCCGTTTTGGTATAGCCCAACATCGTAAGGGCTGTAAGGGCTTCGGCTTTGTTGGTGCTTAGGGTATTGGCGCTCTCTGCCGATGTTGAGGCTATATAGGTAGTCCCCACAAATGGGGTCATCTTATCTTTGAGCTCCACGATGACGCGCTCGGCTGTCTTGGCTCCGATGCCTTTGACATGTTTTATGGTTCGGACGTCTTCGTCGGCAATAGCGCCAGCCAGTTCTCCTACCGAGAGGGTAGAGAGCATGATGCGGGCGGTGTTTGGACCTACACCGTTTACGCTAATCAGTAGCCTAAAGAGAGCCCGTTCTCTTTGGTCGGCAAATCCGAACAGAAGGTGCTCATCCTCACGTATCACTTCGTGAACCCATAGGGTGGTGCTAACGCTATGGTCTGCTTGTGCAGGAGGCATAGCCCCTTGGGTGGTGAGACTAATCTCAAGAGCATAACCCACCCCAGCACATTCTATGATGGCTTGGGTGGCAGTCAGGCTAACCAAAGTTCCTTTTAGGTATTCTATCATGGGTGTATCAGTAATTGAATTGGGTGGTTGGCATACTGTCTCGTTGTGCGTTGGTCGGCGGCCGGTGAGGGTGCCGCAATGCGTAATAGCCTATCTTCTGCAGTTCGCGGCTGTGGGCGTTGATATGGTAGTCGCCATTGGCTATATTGGCAAACTGTGGGTCTATGTCCCACGCGCCGCCTTTTATCATGCAGTGGTCAAACATAGCATAAAATCCTACACTGTCGGCAGCCGTTAGCAAGACCTCGCAGTCTTTGTAGTCGCCGTATATGATGCTGTTGGTAAAGTCGGCTTGATAAACGGGGCGTTCTATCACACCGTCGCCATAGTCGTAACTATTGCTTATAATCACACTGGGAGTCTTTCGGTAGTCGTAGTTCCAATAGTTGGCTGACGTCAGGTAGTCGAACGAGTAGCGTCCGCCAAAAGGCACATAAATTGTGGCGCCGCCACAGTCGGCTATCAGGAGCCGATAGCTGCTTATCCAGCCATCTTGGCTCATAATCCCAGCCACCTTGATATGTTCTATCGTACTATGATTGATGGTCAGTGTAGGCGACTGGTTGTCGCAACTATCCACAATCACTCCGTAGTAGCCGTTTTCAATCTTCACATAGTCCATCGTGCAAGGCAGTGAGGTGGGGTAGGCTTCGCCGCTGATGCCCCCCAGCCAGATATGCCCCCATTGTCCAGGCAGTGTGTGGTACCATCCGTCGTGCCGTATCGACGTAAACAGCACGGGTTGACTTTCCGACCCTTTGGCAGTGAGTTGGCCACCGTTATAAACCCACAAGACGGCATCGTTGCCGAAATACAACTCGTCGCCAGGCTCAAGCCTTAGGTGCATGCCTTCATCGATTACGGCGTAACCAATAACGACATGAGGCAACTCGTGGTTCCAGTTGTCGCAATCTATCACGCTGTATCGGTAGGGATTGCCGTAGCGGTCGGTAGGTGTTTGGAGCTTGCCATCGTCGCCTCTGGTTTGCAATACCTTGTTGGGTACATGATACACAGCATTACGCCCCCAGGCACTTAGCGGGAGCCGTTGCCGTGAGCATCCCTCTATCTCAAACAGTATCGCATCTTCTACTACGAAAGGGGTGGTGCGGTCGTTTGGTTTGATGTTTGGCTGGACGAAGATGAATATTCTGTCGCCCGCGGCAATGGTGATGTCGCGGGCTACCATGGCGGTGTCGCCATCTACGTTGATGCGGAATCGCGACTGGCGGCCTTCGCGCAGTGTTACGCTCGTGAGGTGTACTGGCTGGTCGTGGCAATTGATTACACGCACTTGGCGGGTAGTGGATCCCATGGTGCAAAACACGGTATCGAATGCCAATGTATCGGTCGAAAAGACCAATGCCACTTCGTCCGTGCCGTTCAAGCACAGATAGTCCTCATCTTTTTGGCAGCCTACAAGCCCTGCCAGACAAATCCAAATAACCCCTATTATGTATAGCCCTTTGCCTATGGCGAAAGCCCTATGAGTGGCAGTCTTTCTGGCGCAGGGGTGTGTAATACGCGTCAAATCCATACGTTCGTTGCTTCGCAACAGTCGGTTTTCGCACCTCGGCACATCTGCGCTCGGCTTATCGAAAACGTCCAATTGGTATAATAAAACGCAAGAAAATGCACTTTATTGTAATAAGTGCAGTCTGAATGGTATAATCCGTACTTGCTGTCATATCGCTTCACGGGGGCTGCGGGTCTTGCTTTTGCATTTCTTCGGCATTTTTGCCGAAGCCTTGCTCTGTCATATCGCTGCTCGAAGCCCAAAGCCCTGCTTTTGCACTTCTTCGGCATTCTTGCCGAAGCCTTGCTCTCTTGTATCGCTGCTCGAAGCCCAAATCCCTTGCTTTTGCATTTCTTCGGCATTTTTGCCGAAGCCCTGCTCTGTCACATCGCTGCTCGGGGGCTGCAAGTCTTGCTTTTGCATTTCTTCGGCATTCTTGCCGAAGCCCAAAGCCCTTGCTTTTGCATTTCTTTGGCATTCTTGCCGAAGCTCAAAGCCCCCGCTTTTGCACTTCTTCGGCATTCTTGCCGAAGCCTTGCCTTGTCATATCGCTGCTCGGGGGCTGCGGCTCCGTCGGCAGTATATGTCGCCTACAAAAATAACAGAAGGTGATGCCGTTAAATATCAATAACACGGTTTTGTGCGTTATAAATGTGGTAATAAATAAAATGTCATAGTTGTGGGCAAGACTGCTAAAACCAATGCTGCAAGATTGCTTGACCAGCTCAAAGTTACGTACGAGTTGCAGCCTTACAAAGTAGATGAAAACAACCTCGGAGCGAGTCATATTGCGTCCGAGCTCGAGGTGCCTATCGATATTGTCTTCAAGACTATTGTGCTGAGTGGCGACAAGTCTGGCTATTTTGTATGCGTGATTCCAGGAGGGGCTGAGATCGACCTCAAAAAAGCGGCTAAGATAAGCGGCAACAGATCGTGTTCGCTGATCCCAGTCAAAGAGCTGCTTCCGCTCACTGGCTATATCCGAGGCGGATGTAGCCCTGTTGGAATGAAGAAAAAACTACCTACATTCATACATCAAAGTTGCCAGTTGTATGATCGTATCGGGGTGAGTGCTGGCATGCGAGGGCTTATGATGTGGCTGACTCCCGACAGCCTGATAAATGCGGTGAACGCATTGGTAACGGATTTAATCATACCTAATTGATTGCATAATGAGAATTACAGGAAAAATTGTGGATATCCCCAACCGAACCATATTCGGAGGTTGTGTGGTCGTTGAAAATGGGCATATTGCCGCCATTACGCAATGCGATGTCCCCGACAACGCTCCCTATCTGATGCCAGGGTTTATCGATGCGCATATCCATATCGAGAGCACTCTCTTGACGCCTTCTTCGTTTGGACCGATTGCGCTGAAACAGGGTACTGTGGCGGTAGTTGCCGACCCGCATGAGATAGCCAATGTGTTGGGTGTGGAGGGCGTAAACTGGATGATCGAAGATAGCAGGCGTACGCCGCTTTATTGCTTTTTCTCGGCTCCATCGTGTGTGCCGTCTACGCCATTGGATGTTACAGGCGGTGTAGTTGACAGTGATGAGGTGGCGCAACTGATGGCTAATCCTGATGTTTATTGTCTGGGCGAGATGATGTGGGCTGATGGTGTGATTGACGCAGTTCCCGAGGTGATGAAAAAGATTGCGGCAGCCCACAACAATCACAAGCCAATAGACGGTCATGCTCCAGGAGTAACGGGCAGCAAGTTGCGGCAATATGCCGCGGCAGGCATAAGCACCGACCATGAGTGTGTAACCATCGAGGAGGCTCGCGAACGGCTGGCGAATGGTGTCAAGGTGCTGATTAGAGAGGGCAGTGCTGCCAAGAATCTCGATGCGCTCCAGCCGCTTTTGGCAGAGGGACCTGCCGATATGCTGATGTTGTGTACGGACGACAAGCATCCCGACGATTTGTTAGAAGGGCATATCAATCTCTTGGTGCGGCGTTGCATAGCTGCGGGACTGCCGCTTTGGAATGTGTTGCAGGCGGCATGTGTCAACGCTATCAATCATTACAACCTGCCTGTGGGTATGTTGCGTGTAGGCGATAGTGCCGATTTTATTGTGGTAGATAATCTGTCGCATTTTGGTGTGTTGCGCACCTATATCGGTGGGGTATGTGTCAGTCCGACCGAGTCGGTCTCGGCTGCTCCTAAGCAGGATTTGCCAAACCGTTTTACGCCCAATCCGATATCAGCCCAAGACATACGGGTGGCGGAGCCTCCAACTACAGCAAGCGGGAATCTGCCTTTGTTGAAGGTAATCGGGGTAGCGCAGGGTTCCATTATCACCAGCCAACTGCTTGAGGCTCCTGCTGTGGAGGATCATGCTGTAGTAGCAGATACCGACAGAGATATATTGAAATTGGTCATGGTGGACCGTTACACGCATCGCCCGCCTCAGGTGGCTTTTGTCAAAGGGTTTAAGTTTCAAAAGGGGGCTATAGGCTGCTCTATTGCGCACGATAGCCACAATATATTGGCAGTGGGTGCCGACGATGAGTCGCTGGTGGCGGTAGTAAACGAGATAATCCGTTTGAGGGGTGCACTTGCCGTGAGCAACGGCAGCCAATTGTTGTCGCTTCCGTTGCCAGCGGCAGGGTTGATGAGCCCATTGTCAGCACATGAGGTGAAAGATAGTTATGTCAAACTCAAAGCAATGCACAAACAATTAGGTGCTTGCGACGATGCCTCTTTCATGACGCTCAGTTTTATGGCATTGCCAGTAATACCTGCGCTTAAACTTACTTTACAGGGACTTTATGATACCGAACAGGGCAAGATAGTGTCGCTGTTTGCTGATGAATGTTTTAATATTTAACTCTAAACCAATCCAATGAAATTTTTATTTCCTTTTGTACTCTTTTGTGGGGTAGCTTTTGCTGCCACGGCTCAGTCGCCAGCGGTTGCCGACAATCAGACCGACACTGGCTATTTTTATTGGGTCCGTTTCTCTGACAAGGATTCGACGCCCGGGCGGTTAGACAAGCCGCAGCAGTTTTTGAGTCAGCGCGCCATCGAGCGTCGTCGCCGATTGCAGATAGCTATCGATAGTTTTGACTTGCCAGTGGTGCCGTCGTATCTTGACTCCGTCAGAGCGTGCGGTGCCCGTCTGCATAATGTAAGCAAATGGCTTAACGGCGTTACCGTAGTGGCGGATAGTGCCATTGCTGCCGATATTGCCCAACTCTCGTTTGTAACGCAGGTGGCGCGCTACAACCGCCGCCGACTGCCTGTTGCGTTGGGTGGCACGCCCGACACCGCTACCAAAAAATACGGTGCAGGTACCGACTATTCCATCCAGCCTTGCGCATCGCACGATAGCAGCTATTATAATTTAGGGTATAGTCAGATAGCCCAGCTGGGCGGCATAGCCCTACACCGGCGTGGCTATGAGGGGCAAGGCGTATGGGTTGGAGTGTGCGATGGCGGATTTCCTGGCGTTGACACTTTGAGTGCGTTCAAGAGCATGCGCGACGAGGGGCGTATCGTGGCTACCCGCGACTTTGCCTGTCATCGGCCTACGGTATATACGGCAGATGCACATGGTACCATGGTGCTCAGCAACGTAGGAGCCTATCTCCCAAGTGTTTATGTAGCCACAGCCCCCAAGGCTACCTATGTGCTTTGTATTACCGAGGACGCCACCGAGAGCCCTATCGAAGAGCTTAACTGGGTGTCGGCGGCTGAGTATTTAGACAGCTTAGGTATCGATGTCATCAACACCTCGTTGGGTTATAGAGGCTTTGACGACACCACGTTGCGGCATCCATTTAGCGACCTCGATGGCAAGACAGCATGGATGAGCATCGGTGCCGATATAGCCGCTTCGCGGGGGATATTGTGTGTAAATAGTGCAGGCAACGAAGGCAGAGAGGGCAGCGGGTCGTTGAGTGTGCCTGCCGATGCCGAGCATATCTTGAGTGTAGGTGCCGCATGGAGCAATGGCGACAGAGCCGCCTTCAGTTCGTGGGGGCAGACCGCCGACGGCAGGGTCAAACCTGATGTGATGGCGCAAGGGGTCTTGGTGTATGTCTCGATGCCTGGAGGAGGTTATGCCTATGCCAATGGTACCTCTATGGCATCGCCCATCACGGCAGGCATGGTGGCATGCCTGCGGCAGGCAGCGCCCAATGCCTCGGTGCAGCAAATCTTCGATGCCATACGAGCCTCTGGCAGCAACGCCATGCATGTTGATAACCGCATTGGCTATGGCGTCCCCGATTATAAGAAAGCGTTGCAACTGCTTTTAAGCCCCCGCTTCCCCCACCGTCAACAGTAATCGTGTAGGTATTACCGACCCAAAGGAAAATCAGCCATGAGCAAGATAGAAGCGTTAATAGAACAATTATGTCCAGAGGGAGTGGAGTATGTAAAGTTGGGAGAGGTGTCTTTCCCTAAAAAAAGTTGACTCGCAAAGTCAACAGTTATGTGGAAATACAATAGCGAAAAACGCAACAAGTATTATGACGAAGTAATACGACTTTAC
>JAGHVA010000154.1 GCA_018064565.1 Candidatus Colimorpha onthohippi | reverse complement strand
GTAGTCACTTGCCTTTTGCTGATTATACCCAAGCCCCCCCCCTTCCTTTCCCATCCGACCTCACCAATGCCCCTGTGCAACAGGCGTCAGCCGGGTGTCTGTAGTCTGTAGCCACGTGCCTTTTGCTAATTATACTTGAACGCTGTATCTATATTCTTGCAGACGAGATGTGTTTGGATTTCAAACGAAATGTACCTTTATGGTTGTGAGTTGGGGTATTAGTGGGTTTTGGTTCTGCCTTCGTTGTTGTCTAATAAGTGTGTGGCGTGCTCGTTGTCGGCAATGTGCTGTAACTCAGCGATTCCTTCGGCAAACTCCTCTGCCTATGAGTTTGTCTGTACACATGGTTTCGCCATACCTTGTGGTGATATGTGGCATTTGGAAAATTTTCTTTCCTCCTTTCAAAAAATATATCGTATCTTTGCGCCAAGTAACAATTTGCTTATTAGTTGCATTTGAGTTTTGATTTCGTTTGTATTGGCTATAAATGATTAAAAGACCATCGTTGTGTTATCGCTTATTCTGCTAAGTCTATAATATACATTCTATATGGATAACTTGTCTGTTTCGGTTGATTACATTAAGGCTGTAAATTACTCTTTATGTCAGAACCATATTCCCATTTGCAGATATGTGGAGATAAGGAATGATGGCGCGGAGGACGTGGAAGAGGTGAGGTTCAGGGTGTCTGGGAGGTATATCCTCGACAGGGAATCGCCTATGTACGGGGCGATTAAGTCGGGCAAGGCGTTGAAGGTGAGTGATTTTGAGATTGTCCCCAAGGCCGACGAGCTGTTCAACCTCTCGGAGAGGGTGGCATCTTCTTTTGTGCTTGAGGTTTTTGTCAAGGGCGAATGTGCCTGCAAGGCAGAGTTCGAACTGGATTTGATGACGTTTGACCAATGGCTTGGCACTACCATTCTCCCTCAGTGTCTGGCCTCTTTCTGTATGCCTAATCATCCAGTTGTTAATAATTTGGTGCTGAAGGCTGCTGTCAAGTTAAAAGAGATAACGGGAAGCACTGCGTTTGTTGCCTATCAGGATGGAAATCCGCATACTGTGCTGAAGCAGGCAGCGGCGATATTCGCCACGCTGCACGAGGAGAATATCGTTTATCGTTCAATCCCTGCAAGCTACGAGGCGGTGGGGCAGCGAATCACTCTCGTAGATCAGATATTGACTACCAAGCTTGCCAACTGCATAGAGCTGACGCTACTGATGGCTTCTGTGTTAGAGGCGGTGGGGATATACAGCGGTGTGGTTATCATCAAGGGGCATGCCTTCCTGGCGGTATGGCTTGATGAGCTGTGTTCTCAGCATGCTGTATTGGACGATTGCTCGTTCATTGCTAAGAAGTGTGCGGAAGGAATCATGGAGATGACGGTGATAGAATGCACCCTGCTCACTCAGCAAAATACCTCTTTTGAAAGTGCACAAGAGGTGGCGAGGCAGCATCTGTTGAATCTCGACACGTTCGAGATGTATATCGACATCAAGCGATGCAGACTTGAGGGTATCCGACCTTTGCCGTCGCGCAGCAAGGAGGGCGACGGGTGGAAGGTGGATGACGTTGACGGTATCGACCATGAGTCGTGCGATATCAAGGTCTCTGAACACACGAAATACGATCTTGATATAGCTTACGACGACGCGAAGGAGACGAACAAATTGGATATTTGGGAGCGGAAGTTGCTGGACTTCTCATTGAGGAACAATTTCCTCAACCTCTCTTTGCGCACCAGGGCAATACAATTCATCTCCTTTGAAGTGGATCATATAGAGGACTACCTCCAGGACGGTGACGAGTATTGCATGATGCCGATGCCAGACGTCGAGTTGAACCTGACGAGGGATGAGCAGTTGGTGCGGTCGGGCTCGGCGGTGGCGCTGGCGCCGTTGGTGAAGAACGACATCAGCAAAGATAAGGTGCTGCATACCTACCTCAAGGAAGAAGAGTCGCAAAGGGTACTGACCAACATCTACCGCAGTTCGCGGGTGTCGATAGAAGAGACGGGGGCCAACTCGCTCTATCTTGCTATCGGCTTGTTGCGCTGGTATGAGAAGAAGAATAGCCCTAAGTCGCGCTTCGCGCCAATCCTTCTCCTGCCTATCGAGATGGTGCGTAAAAGAGGAAGGTACTATATAAGAAAGAGGGACGAGGACATATCGCTCAATATCACTCTGTTTGAGTATATTCGGCAGTCGTTTGGGATAACGGTGAAGGGTATCGACCCGCTCCCAACGGACGAGCATGGCGTTAACGTGTCGCTTATCTTTGCACAGATACGCGATGCACTCAAAGAGCAGAGCAAATGGGACGTGGAGGAGGAGTGTATCTTGGGTACCTTCTCGTTCAACAAATTCCTCATGTGGAACGATATTCACCTCAATAGGGGCAAGCTCGTAGAGAATCCTGTGGTGGCGAGTCTCGTAAACGGCGCGTTGACCTGGACGCCCAAGCCCATAGCGGTCAACCTGAGCGAGGAGGACAAGACCCTCACGCCAGACAGCCTCTCGCTGCCTGTGCCTGTGGATTCGTCGCAAATGGCGGCTGTGCTGGAGGCAGGCAAGGGCTCAACGTTCATCCTCTACGGTCCTCCGGGGACGGGAAAGTCGCAGACTATCACCAACCTCATCGCCAATGCGCTCTATCAAGGTAAGCGGGTTCTATTCGTAGCGGAGAAGATGGCGGCACTCAACGTGGTGCAGAACCGCCTGGAGAAGATAGACCTCGGACCCTTCTGTCTCGAACTTCACTCCAACAAGGTCGCCAAAAGGCATATCCTCGACCAGTTGGACAAAGCCTTGAAGGCACTCCGCATAAAGGAGCCGGACAACGTGAAAGAACTGTCGGACAAGCTATTCGAACGAAGGAATATCCTCATCGCCTATCTCGATGCCCTGCATAACGACCGTGGTGAGGACGGCTTGTCGATATATGAGTGTATCAGGGAATACGAGGAGTTCGATAATGTCAATCCACTGAATGTCAGGTTGACGGGCGCCTTGGCATTGTTTAAGAAGGATAAGTTGGACGCCTTTAGGGAGGAGCTGTATGTCCACTTCCCTGCAGTCCTTCATCTGGTCGGTCAGCCTAACGGGCATCCGCTGAAAGAACTGAAGATTAACATCGACGGACTTGCCCATCGTGACGCCCTCCTCGACTTGCTGAACCAAGGACGCAGGCTGTCGTCCGCTTTTGGCAAGGTGCGATCGTTGCTGCTGGGCAGCTTTGGGGAGTCTTTGCCAGACAGCGGCACGCTGCTTTTCAAGGGTCTTAAATTGTTGGGCTACCTCTCGGCATTTCCCATACACCATCCCTGCATCATCGACACCGCCATGGATGCTGACCGTTGCATGGAGCTGGAGATCCTCTGCCACGAGATGGAGCAGAGGGACGAGCAGTACGGCAGGCTTGTGAAGGACAATAGGCAGGAGTTCCTTGATGAGGACGTGTTGCCGTTGCTGAAAAGCTGGTCAGAGATACAGGGCAAGTGGTTCCTCTCCAGGATCTTCGCCACGCGTAGCTTTCTGGGTAAGCTCAAGTTCTACAACAATGCGATCGGCAAGGATAATGTAGAGGCTGTTCTCGAATGTATATTGAGCTATCAAAAGCTTAGAAAGAGATGCTCGTCGAAAGAACAGATCGTCAAGGACTATACGGGTCGTACGCTCTCTACGACGGAGCTGGGCGTACTGCTGCGTAGGCTTCCCATACTGAAAGATCGGATAAGCGAGTTTGCCACCGAGGCACATATTGAGAGAAACGAGCTGGTGACAAGACTCAAAGGGGTCTTTAACGAAGATCTTTCGACTAAGCTACAAGGTGCGGAGACTCTTTGCGACGATTGGGAGGGAATGCTCCAAAGGTTGAGCCAACTTGCCGAGATCTCGTGGCCGGAGCGAGACTTCGCCAAGGAGGTGCCGCCGATGTTCACGAGGTGGATCGACAATATCGCAAAAGTGGAGAAGTGGTGCAATTGGTGCGATTTGCGCCTCCGGATGCTGTCGATCGGCCTCGACACAGTGGTGGAAACCACCGAAACCAACGACGTCGATCCGAGGGAGTTGGCGGATCGATTCCTCAAGGGCTTCTATAAGAGCCTTGCCGAGCGCAAGATAACCAGCCATGCCAATCTCATCGCTTTCGAAGGTCTGCTGTTCGACCAGCAGGTGAACGTGTATAAAGACCTTACGACGGAATTTCAGGAGTTGTCCAAAAAACTGCTCTATTCCCGCCTCTCTACCCAGATACCACAAATCTATGACGACATCGCAGGCAGCGGCGAACTGGGACTCCTGCTCCGCAACATAGCCAACGGTGCCAGGGGTATGTCGATAAGGCAACTGCTCGATTCCATCCCCAATCTACTGCCAAAATTGTGTCCATGTATGTTGATGAGCCCGATGTCCGTAGCTCAATATATCGACCTCGACCAAGACAAGTTCGACCTCGTGGTGTTCGACGAGGCTTCGCAGATGCCCACCAGCGAAGCCGTGGGTGCCATAGCAAGAGGTCAGTCTCTTGTGGTCGTGGGCGACCCCAAGCAGATGCCGCCTACATCGTTCTTCAGCTCCAACAACATTGACGAGGAGGACGAGAGCATCGACGACCTCGAAAGCATCCTGCAAGACTGCCAGGCGCTTGGGATACCGTCGTTGCAACTCAATTGGCATTACCGTTCGCGCCACGAGAGTCTCATAGCATTCAGCAACAACGAATACTACGACGGCGACCTTATCACTTTCCCCTCCACCGATGACCAGACGACCAAGGTGGGCTTCGTGAAGATAGACGGGGTGTATGAGAAGGGCGGCAAGCGCTGCAACCGTGCCGAGGCCCAGTCCATAGTAAAAGAGGTGGTAAGAAGACTCAAAGACGAACTGCTGCGTCAGGACAGCATAGGAATCATAGCCTTCAGCTCTACGCAGCAGACCCTTATCGAGGACCTGCTCTCTGATACCATCGAGCGAGACAAGCAGCTGACGCAGCTCGCTGACTCGATGTACGAACCCATCTTCGTGAAGAACCTCGAGAACGTGCAGGGCGACGAGCGAGACGTCATCCTCTTCTCCATAGGCTACGGCCCTGATGCTAACGGGAAGATAAGCATGAATTTCGGTCCGCTGAACAAAGTGGGCGGCGAGCGTCGCCTCAACGTGGCGGTCAGCCGCGCCCGTAAGGAGATGATTGTCTATTCCACCATGACGGCAGGCCAGATCAACCTCAACAACACCAAGTCGAAGGGCGTGGAAGGGTTGAAACATTTCCTGGAATACGCCGAGAAGCAGGTCCTCTTCGAAGCCTCCAGGGCAGGCAAGGCGGCTGGCAATACCTCCATACAAAGGCAGATAGCCAAGGCCTTGGTGGAGAGGGGCTACGAGGTCAAGACCGAGGTGGGTCTCTCCGACTTCAAGATAGACGTCGCCATCGTTGATCCGCGCGACCGCTCGAACTATATCCTTGGCATACTGCTCGACGGAGACATCTACCGCAACACGCAGACCACGCGCGACAGGGAGATAGTCCAGCCCACGGTGCTGAACCTCCTCAACTGGAACGTCGTGAGGGTCTGGAGCATCGACTGGTTCAAGCAGCCAGACGTCGTAGTGCAAAGAATAGAAGAACGGGTAGCCAAAATAATCGAGGGACAATCCAACTCCGCTGCGGTAGCCGTAGAGCAGAAACAAGAGGACAACCAGGGAATAAACAGTTTCGCCATCACCTCGGACGATGTGATAAACGACACGCCAACTACCAAGGCGGCAGACTATCCCGACATAAATTATGATTATCACGAAGAAGTGGAAGGCTATATCGGCATGGTCATAAGAAACGAGCAGCCCATCATGTATAGCCTTCTCTGCAAAAGGGTAGCGGCTTTTCTGGATATGGGCAGGGTAACTTCCACTACCCAATTTCATGTCGATGCAGCCCTCGCCAGGTACCACCACGAGTGCGATAGGGACAACAGGGTGATAGCGCTGGACGCGGACGTGCTCCGTCGATGGGACGCTTACCGGCCCAACACGGATGCCAACCGGCGCTCCATCGAGGAGATACCTTCCGTCGAACTCGCGACGGTCGTGCTCGAAGTGGCTGGGCAAAACCTGTCGATAGCCGAGGACTCCCTTACTCTCATAGCCGCCAAGCGTATGGGCTTTGCCCGACGGGGTGCAAACGTCGATGTCGCCTTCAAGCAAGTGCTAAGCCGCCTGATATGCAACGGCAAGCTATCCGAATGCGATGGGAAGATTACAGTCAATTGAGACCATGGACACCAAGACCATCCCCCCACACGCTCCCGACTACATCCTATCGAATGTAATTGCCGTTCAGTGTTCATGTTTTACATCAGACTTGATGTAATTTGAGAGATTTTTTGTGTTTTTGCAGTCGAACGAATGTAGTTATTGGCAACAAATAAGATTTCGGCAAAGCTGAAGGAGCTCCAGAAAGCTACGCCAATGCCACCACCACAGCTACCACGCCCGTGCGCTATGCCGCCGTTACCGCTCAGGGCAACACCCTCACCCTCAAGGTAGCCAAAGAGGGTTCAGCAGGACCCGAAGCCCTCACCTCTGCTCAACTCTCTGCCTTCCAAGGGTA
>JAGHVA010000045.1 GCA_018064565.1 Candidatus Colimorpha onthohippi | reverse complement strand
GAATATAAATATTTAACCATCAATCAGGCATGAAAAGATTTTTATCATTCCTTTCGTTGTCGTTGCTTTTTGTTGCAGCTATCTCTGCTCAATCGTTCAGTGGAGGATCTGGAACATCAGCAAATCCATTTGTAATCAATGATTTTGAAGATTTGAAGGCGTTGCAAGCTGCTGTAAATAGTGGTACTTCGTATGAGGGGGTTCATTTTATACAGAAGAACCATATCACACTGCAGTCGTCTTATTCAATATTGTATGATACCCGTCAAGGTAAATGGGTCGGAGTTGGGGCTCCTGCTTCTTGGACGAGCATAGGTACCAAAGAACATCCTTTTAAGGGCACATTTACGGTCGCAGGTCAGTTTGAGATTAAAGGGTTAAAAGATGCCCCCCTCTTTGGGTATGTAGAGGGTGCGCGTATCTCGGGCATTCAAATCTACTCCTCAACTATTAATATTGAGGATAGTGCCGCCGCAATTTGCCGCAATGCAATGAATACAACGTTTGATAGTTGCGCTGTCCGTTGCAATATTGTCTCTTTATCAGGTGCTGCTGCAGCTCTGGCTGTGCATGCTGTTGGTTGTACGTTTGATGCTTGCGCTAATTTAGGCGAGATTTCGGGTGCGACCAGTGTTGCTGGTTTGGTTGTGGTTGCAGAAAACGCAACGATGACCAACTGCTACAATGCAGGTACTTTGATGGCTGGTTCAGGTTATACAGGTGGATTGGTGGCTGAGTTTTTGGGCGCAGGAAGCAGTTTGACTACTGCATTAAACGCAGGTCTGCTCAAGGGTGACAAATGTGGTGCTTTGGTGGGTTATGCCGCAGAAGGTTCGGTCAAAAATGCGTTTTTCGCAACTCAAATGTCTTCGGTTGGTGTACCGTTTTACCAAAAAGATGTTGCTGTTAGTGTAGATAATGTGGCTGTAGGCGACACGCTCAATGGAAATATGCTTTCGTATGCTCAAAGGGGGGTGTTAGCTACCACTACGTGGACAAATAGTATGACGTATGTAAGCCCAGATAATTGTCTTCCTACTTTGTCGGCAATTCGTAACGTTAATATTCGTGTGGCTCATAGTGTTACTTTGCTTATGAGCGAAAACGACAAGCTTTCAAGTGTCAACAATGATATGGTTTACGCACTGCCACCAACCGATTTTTCGTTGACATCTCGTCATGGTACAATGCAGATTGAAGCTAATGGTAAGATTAAGGTGTTGACCCGTGGTATGGATACCATTGATGTGTGGTATCAAGGTACTAATTGGTGTCGTGCTATTCCAATTTTTGTGGATAGTGTATTGAGTATTGAGAGTTTAGATGAGTTTAAGAATTTGCGTACAGCCATCTACGACAACACCAAGTCTATCAAGTACGACAAGAGTGTCCCAACCCAGTTAGTATATATTTCTGAGGGTGGCAAGGGCTGGCATTTTCGTATGACTACCGACATTGACGTCAATCCGTCTGCTTCAATTCGTGAAGATGGCTCTTATACAGGAACCCCGTCAGTGTGGCAGCCTTTAGGTAGTGAGGATCATCGTTTTAGAGGCACGTTTGATGGTGAAGGTCATACGCTCTCGGGTATTTATGACAATTCAAGTGCAAACAATTACCGTGGTTTTGTTGGTTATGCTGAAGGTGCAACTATTTGCAATTTGGCAATCTCAAAGTCTTACTTCGATTGTGGGTCGTATGTTGGTGCTATCTGTGGTCAGGCTGCTGCGGGTACGATAGTGTATAACTGTTTTAATAATTCGCCAGTCAAGGCCGATAGCCTTGCTGGAGGTATTGTAGGTTACCTTACCGACAGCCGTGTTGACTCTTGCGTCAACGCAGCCGATGTTTACGCAAAAAAAGTAGCAGGTGGTATCGTGGGAGATGCTGCCAATGCCAATGTCTATGTGTCTATGAACGCTGGAGATGTGTCGTCCAATACTCGGGCGGGTGGCATAATCGCTACAGCAAAAGGCAACACAGAGGTTTCCCATTGTTTGGCTGTGGGACAGGTGCATGGAATGGAACTCAATGGCGGTATCGCTGCTGGGGTGATGGATGAGGCTACGGTTGTGAGTTGTTTGTACGATAATCAGATGGCTGCCGCCACAAAGGTTATTGCATTGAATTCATCGTCAGAGGCAAGTGAAGGTAATGTGTCGGCAGCAACAGATACCGTGTTAGATGCAGATTTTGGTACATGGTCGCATCCTGAGAAACGTTACCCGATGAATAAGGTCATCGAGCAGTATTCTGCTTCCAATGTGGTGCGTGTACCGTTCTATCTTGCTGCTGGTGAGAATACCGATAGCGTGGTGCATAATTTCACACTCGAAAGTGGTGCCGAATGGACGGCATCCAACGATGTGATTACAATCAACGGTAGCAATGTGGTGATAAATACCCGTAATGCATCTACGGTGTTGACTGCCACAGTAGATGGCGTTTCGTTCAGTCGCCAATTGAAAACCAAGACTTGTGCCGATGGTTTGGTGCTGGATATCCCAGTCAGTGGCGATACCTCACGGGTGTACGATGGTACCCCATTTGCCCCTGTGATTGCCCATCACACCAGAGTTTATGATGACAGTGCTTCGGTCAAGATAGAGTATAGCAAAGACCAACTTGCATGGGGTACAGATGTCAATTTGACTAAAGTTACCGACGTGGATAGTCCAGTTAGGATTTATGTCCGGGCTTCTCATCCGGCTTACGATACAGTCTATGGGGAATACACGACGCATGTTACTCCTTCCAATTTGTTGGCATTTCAAGATTTTCACGTCAATTCATCGCATGATACTATCCGGTATGAGTTTGACAATACCCCTCATGAGGCTTTGATTCTTACGGCTACGGGTGGAACTCCCGTTAGATGTGGAACCACAGTGGCAGAAACGGTCAAAGTTGAATATAGTCTTAACGGTGTGACGGGATGGACTACGGATGTTCCCTCACTGACTACTTGCGATACAATTAAATATTATGTACGTGCATCGCATGTCAATTTCGATACGATCGACACAACTTGCGTCCTGTGTGTCTATCCATTCCAAGCACCTATCGTAGTTACTTACACAGTAGTGGATAGCACCTTGGTGTATGATGCTGTGGAACATACCTACGATTTCCGTGGAGATTCAACTGTTACTGGCATAGCCGATGAAACACTGAAAGATTATTTTATCGCCAATGGATTCAGCTATGTCGGCAGCACGATGGTGAGCCGTACAAAGGTGGGTGAGACTGCGTTGAATTACAATCCCGCATTGTTCCGCAATTATTTGTCGAACGATTTTGCTAATGTTACTTTCACTGCAGATACCGTCGGTAAGCGGTTTGCTGTTACGAAACGTAATGTAACCATTACGGCATTGCCTAAGACCAAAGTCTATGACGAATCATCGTTAGTGTCAAGTGGTTTGGTTGATTGTACAGTTACAGGTTTGGCGGCTACCGATTATCTCTCGGCTGTTGAGTATGATGGTTCAGCCACCGCTGTGGCAGAGACAGGTGCTACGACAACACCAAAAAATGCGGTTATCAAAAATGCAGCTGAAGAGGTTGTTACTGATTGTTATAATATCAATTATGTTTCAAGTACATTGGCTATTACTCCAGCAGAGATGCATTTTACACATCTGCCTTACGGCAATATCGTGAATTTTGGTTATGATGCAACTCAGCATTTCATCCCAGTCGAGAATTTAATAACCAATAGGAGTGATGTTACCCTTGAATATAGTGAAGACGGTGTCGGCGGATGGGTGAATTCGTTGGGTTATACCAATGCCAATACTTCGGGTTATCCCATCTATGTACGTGCCGTTAAAGAAAACTATGACACTGCTAAGGTGAAGATTGATATGGTGATTACCAAGGCATCTTTGAATGTTTTGGTGGCGGATACATTCCGTATATATAAACACGAAAATCCAGTTTTTGCTTATAATATCACGGGATTCAAGGGCTTAGATAATGTGGCTTCTTCAGTGACGGGCGAACCAAGTATATCTACTACGGCCGTTGTTAATTCACAAGTGGGGCAGTACGACATTATTGCAGAACAGAATACCTTGGAGTCGGATAATTACAACTTTAATTTCCCAGGAAATCCTGTCTTGACAATTATTCCCGATACACTTCATATAGTAGTTCCATCAGGCGTGGGTGCTACTCATCTTTACGATGGTGCGAAGTTTGCCCCAGTGGCGGTGCTAAGTCCAGCTGTTGAAGGTGCTACTATAGAATATAGTGTAGATAGTGTTTCGTGGAGCACGATTCCAAATAGTATTACAAATGCTGTTGACGACACGGTGTTCTATGCTCGTGCTACATACGCTCCAAATTATGTCGCATCTGCAGCTTCATATCATCTTACGGTGCTTCCTTGTCACGTCACGGTTAATGTAAAAGGACATTGTGATACACTTACTTATGACGGTATGCAACATATGCTGGAGGGCTATGAACTCGAAATTATCAATGGTTCTAATAGTTATCCGTTCAGTTCTAACTTAATTTCTTACGTTGGCGATGTTGCTCATAAGTCAATCTACAGTATTGATACGTGCGACCGCCAGATGTCTATGCAAGAATCTGATTTTGCAGTGCTTTCTCAAAATTTCAAGGTGGATAGCTACATAATCGAACAGGGTTCGTTGGTCATCAATCAGGATACGCTTCATGTACGTGCTGCTGATAGTTCAAAGGTGTTTGATGGTTATGCGCTGACACAAAGTCGCATTATTGTTGAAGGCTTAAATGGTATCGACCGTGTATCAGAATCCAACATGCTACCTACGAGTACTATTACTGCTGTGGGGTCTCACATCAATGAGGTTGATAGTGCCAGTGTTGTGGTTATGCGTGCACAGACTGTGGCTACACACAACTATTACATCGATACAATACAGGGCATGCTTACTGTAACGCCTGGCACGTTGACAATTCATACGCCACTGCCAATGAATTGCTCTAAGACTTACGATGCTCAGCAGCTCAGCCCTGCTGCTACAGTTGACATGGTCGTTGAAGCAGGTGTCTCTCAACAGCCAAAATTGGAGTATAGTGTTGACTATGGCGCAAGTTGGTCTGAAATTCAATCATCTATCACTGATGCAGGTTTTGTGAACGTATGGGTTCGTGCTTCTCGTGATAATTATGACACTGCCAACGGGCAGTACATACTTACGATTGCTCAACGTAATCTCACTATCAAGGCTCAAGATACTGCTCGTGAGTATAGTGAGCCCAATCCAACGGAGTGGAAATATATCTATTCTGGCTTTGCAGAAGGCGAGGATGAGATTACCACTGGCATCGCTGCATTGCTGGAAGCATCGGCTCCTACAGCTACCGCTACAGCCCCAGCGGGTGCGAGTTGTCCTATCGAAATCGACACGGTAGGTGCCACCAATCCTAACTATAATGTTGTTCTCAGCAACGAAGGCAGGCTACATATTACCAAGGCAACCAACCATTTTATGGTTTCCTTACCTGCCACATTGACAAAATATTATGACGGTACGGAGTTAAAGCCATCGGCTTCAGCTTACTGCAATATCGACAACCAAGTCGCTAAGGTTCAGTATGCCACATCTCAGGTTGGTCCGTGGAGCGATAACCCTGTGGCAATCGACTCTACATGCTCTCAAGAGGTTTTTGTAAAAGTATCGCATACTGACAATTATGAAGATTCTGTATTGAGCTATACGCTTACCATAATGCCGCAGCAGTTGACGGTATCGGCTGCCAACAAGTCGCGTAGGTATTATACGGCCAATCCCGAAATTACATATAGTGTTAGCGGGTTTGTGAATAGTGAGGATGTAACAACAGCTCATGGTTATCGAGTGGATGCCAATCCGATATCCACTACTGCTGAACTCGAATCGGAGGTGGGCAACTATCCTATCACGGTTGATGTAAGCAAATTCCACGCAAGAGATTATGTCTTTGTGGCTATTGATGGTGTTCTTTCTGTAACCAACAGCGATATCGTGATGACATTGCCAGAGCCCAGTGAGTGCGTTCGTGAGTTCAATGGTACTCCGCTTGTGAAGTCGGTTTCTGCAGTAGGCCCCGATGGCACATCGAATCAAGTAGAGGTCTTGTATAGCCAAGACACTGGCAAATCATGGATGATGGTTCCTCCAAGCATTACCAATGCGGGTGCCATGAAGATTCTGGTAAAGGCAAAGCATCCAAACTGTGACTCTGTAATGGCGGCCTATACGCTTACGGTGCTTCCTCGTACAGGTGTTGTGGTAAAGATAGAGGCCGATAGTATAATTGATACGCTCTATACGAGTAGTGAGATTGCGTTAAGTGGTTTCTCTAAGTCTGTCTTAGTCAATCCAGACAATTTATATGATGTCAATAAAGTTAATTTCAATGGTACTGACAATCTGGTTTGTACCGAAGTAGGTGTCTATTCTCACACTTTCAATGCGGCCGATTTTGAAAATACGGATCCTAATTTCACCAACGTCCAGTTTGAAATTGTGCCTGGTCGCTTAAAGATTACCAAACGTAATTTGACCGTTACAGGTAAAGCGGCTGCGAAAGATTATGATGCTACACCTTTAGTAAACCATGATTATACAATTGAAGGTCTGCAGCCGCATGATATGGTTGCGAGCTTGAATTATCCTGCAAGTCAAACGGAGGTGGGCTCTACCGAGAATATACCGTCTGACTTGGTGCTGACTCGTATAGGTGATGGGTCAGTGGTTAATAATAACTACAATATCTCGTATCGTGGTGAAAATCTCGAAGTGGAGAGTTTTGTCAATGTGTATGTAGAGGTGTTTGGGAATAAGCAAACCGTAACGTATGACGGTACTGTCCAAACGGTACATGGTTATAGGCTCAATACCTACAACGATGACCCAGAACACCAGGTTGTTTACGATTTGAATGATGTGGTTTATGAAACCGAAGACGATTCGGATACGATAGCAAGCAGTGACGCAGCGGGCAATTATTCAATGAATATCGATATCAATAAGTTTAAGAGCTCGAATGCAAACCTGCACGTTACTTTCATCCTTCTTGAACAAGGTGGTTTAACAATTAACAAACGTGATATCACGGTTGACGTGTTACCAGCCTCCAAGACTTATGATGGTCAGGAGCTGACGAGTTCGCAATATACCCAAGTTGGATTGGCCGATGCTGATACGATTGGCGGTGTGCAATTCTCAGGAGCTATCACAAACAACGGGTCAACACCTAATGATATGACGTTTGACATAATTCGCAACGGTCAGAGTGTTATTGACAACTACAATGTTACTGTCAATAATAGTACATTGACCGTAAATAAGGTGTTCGATCCAGTTGTAGTTAAGGTAATAGGCAATCGCGATACTGTTTATTTTGATGGTTCCGAACATGTTGTGTCTGGTTTCACACTTTTATCAACCAACGAGATATACAATGCTGCCATCAGCCAGAATGTGCTGTTTTCGGGCAGCGTGGCAGATTCGGTGGCTAAAGGTACAACTACGGGCAGCGTCGCTATGACTTTGGCTCCATCTCAGTTTATCAATGTGAATTACAATTTTGCCAATGTTTCTTTTGTTGTTGAGCAAGGCGATTTGACAATCAATCAGGCTGATATGTGTAATGTCTATATCACGGGTCATTCTGATTCATTGGAGTACAATGGTAGCGAGCAGTCTGTATCTGGTTACGATGTGATTATTGATAACCCGAATTATGCCGAATCAGATTTTAGCCTTATCAATGATGCTGATAGTCTCGTGGTTCGCGACTTTGTGGGTACGAGTACAATGAATTTGTCTGCTGCAAGTTTTGTGAATAACAATGCGAATTTCAGACAAGTCAACTTTGTCGTTGTGCCAGGCAACCTTACAATTACCAAAGCTCCTCTTACGCTTACTACTGGTTCAAATGTAAAGGAATACGATGGTGTAGCTCTTAAAAATACTAAAGTAACTGCTGGTCAAGGTCAGTTGAAGGGCTCAGATAAAGTGTCAGCATCAGCCACAGGTTCAATTACAGAGTTGGGCTCAGTGTCAAATCCAATCAAATCTACATACGCAGTTAAGCGTGGTTCGGTGTTGGTTACAGACAACTATGATATTACCGTGATTTGCGGCACACTTCAAGTGGTTCCGTCTAATGAGTCAATTGTTGTGACTGTTGAGGGTAATAGTGAGTCTTCTTTCAAATATAATGGAGAGGTTCGGTCAGTGTCGGGTTATCGTGTTACGAGTTGTAGCCATGCGTACTACCCGTTGTCATCGATTAGCTATATTGGCAGTGCTGACGACACTATTGCTTCGCGTAAATACAAGGGTACTACTCAAATGAATTTGAGCGAACTCTCGTTTGAAAACAACGATCCCCGTTTCCTCAATGTTACCTTTGATGTAACACCTGGTTTTGTCAAGGTAAGTCCTATGAATTCTCTCAAAGTTAACGTTATAGGTAATGTGGCTTCGTATATGTATGATACAGCGGAGCAGTCGGTAACTGGCTTTACTATGATTGAGAGTTCTGCGTCTGGTCTTTTCGATGCCTCCAAAGTGGTTTATACTGGCGATTCAACGGCTGCTGGAGTTTTGGTGGGACAATATAGCATGGGTCTTGTGTCCGACATTGCCAATGGTAAATTTTTGTACGATGATTCCAATTTTGTTAATGTGAAATTTGTCTGCTCACAAGATGGTTTGCTTACCATTGTAAAACGTACAGGTGTTGTGTTGACAATCAAGGGAGCCGTTGATGAGGTTGTGTATAATTCTAATGCGCAAAAGCTTACGGGTTATACATGGTCGTCAAACTTTGCAGGATTCTTGGAGTCAGACTTTACGGTTGTCAACAATGGTAGTGTACGCGCAACAATGGTGGGAACGTATCCATTAGTGGTCAACAACTCTGTTGTTACTTTGAATTGTGATGATCGTTATGAGAATGTGGAGTTGCGTTTTGAGGAGGGTTCGTTGACCATTAAACCAGCTGAGTTGGTTTTGCGTGCTCTTGATGCAGAGCATGAGTACGATGCACTCCCATTTACAAGTGTCGCATACGAGGTGGTTAGCGGTCTTCAGGCTCACGATTCTGTGGCTCGTATTGAGACCGATGGTTATATTATCAACAAAGGGTCTGTTCAGAATTCAATCACCCATTATGAGGTGCTTCGCCGCGGTGATGGTCAATTCATGACAAACAATTATAGTGTAACGGTTTTACCAGGAACCTTGACGGTCAAACCTAACATGGCACCAGTGGTTATTAAGGTCGCAGGCAATCGCGATACGGTGGTGTATGACGGTGAGGCTCACATACTCTCTGGCTTTACTATCCAGAATCCGTCTGCTGAGTTGTACCGGATAGACACCTCACTTCAGATTGTTAGGAACGATTCGATTAAACGTACTGATGCAGGTTCGTATAGTTTGGGTATTGACGCAAGCTGGTTTAATAACAAGAATGAGAATTTCGGTAATGTCCAATTTGATATCTCGGATGCGATGTTGACTATATTGCCATACAAAGGCATGGTGATAAATGTGCGCGGTCGCTCGGCATCGGTTGGATATGATGCTCAGACACACGAGGTACATGGTTACGAATTGACATCCAACAATCCATTCTTCGATGCGTCAAAGGTCGTTTTTGCTGGTGATAGTACTATCTCCAAAATCAACGCAGGAACGTACTCGATGGGACTCAAGTCATCTGATTTCTCATACGCTGATGCAAACTTTGATCAGGTTGTCTTTAACGTGGTTGATGGTCAGTTGGCAATTAGCCGTGCTACTTTGGCTATTACGGCCAATAGTGCCGAAAAGGTATATGATGGCTCACCGCTTACTGACAATGGTTACGAGGTGAATGCCGTGGTAGGTAACGATAGGATTTCGAGTATCAATGTTCTGGGAACTCAAACCACAGTCGGCTCGTCAATCAACTATCTCTCGGATGCTGTTATTATGAGAGGCTCTGAGATTGTTACAGCCAATTATGACATTTCGTATGTTCCAGGTATGCTCACAGTTTCACAGCGTGACGTAACTGTTCTTGTCAAGGGTAATACCGAAGAAGTGATGTATGATGGTCAAAGTCATATTGTGATGGGTTATACTTTGGAAACCAGTGACGCTGTATATAATGTCTCGGATGTTACTTGCTCGTCTAACGCTATAGCGTTTGGTCAAGATGCCAATACCTATAATATGGGTCTCCAAGCTGCTCAGTTTAACAATACCAATCCGAATTTCAATGTTTCGTTTGTGGTGGAAGATGGTTCGCTTGTGATTACACCGAATACATCGGTTACGGTATATGTAACGGGTAGCAAAAATGTGTTTGTATATGATGCAAGCCAGAAGTCTGTGTCAGGTTATACTATGCGGACAAATAGCCCGATTTACAATATCAACTCAAATGTTGAGTTCAATGGTATTGCAGAAGTCGCTAAAGTGAATGCTGGTGTATATCCTATGAGGCTTTCGGCTGCCGACTTTGTTAATACCAACGCTAATTTCTCGAATGTGAATTTTGAGGTGGTAGATGGCTTGTTGACCATCAACCGTTATGAGCCTCAAATTGTAGTCAATATTATTGGGGAGAACGATACAGTCCTTTATGATGGAACTCGACACACGATTAACGCTTACACTGCTGTCTCAAATGCCGATTTTTACGATGCGACCTTGAGTGTTGTTGGCAATGCTCATACGGTATTGTCTTCGGTTAATGCGGGTACTTATACTTCGCGGTTTACGGCTTCCGACTTCTCTAATATCAACGACAATTTTGCTAATGTCCGTTTCAATGTGATTAGCAATGGGTCGTTGGTTGTCAACAAGCGTAGTGTTATGGTAACCTCTGTTTCTGATACGGTATTCTTTGACGGTAACGAGTTGACACGTCCAGATGTCATTATTACGGGCGATGGCTTTGTGGAAGGTGATGTCCTTTCGGTGTCGGCAACAGGTGCTATCACCAATCCAGGTCAGGTAGTCAACAGCATTGAGTTGGTATTTGCTGAGGGCAAAGAGTCCAATTATGAGGTTGCACTCGTAGAGGGCACCTTGAATGTACTTCAGCGCTTAGCGGTTTATGAAACTGGTAAGAGCGATGTTAGCTGCTATGGTCTCGCAGATGGTAGTTATAACTTTACGGTTGATGGCGCTGTTGGTTCTGTTGATATGTCGTTATTCGAGATACAAACCGTCTCTATGCCGATATTCGATCCGATTACGCAATCAGAAAATATAACTATTGTTAAGAATTTGGTGTATCTTTGTTCTGACCATCGTCAGTTTACGGTGGTGACAGATGGTGTATTGGCTAATGATTTGACGAATGTGCCAGTTTTTACGGCAGAGGGTATTGCTAATTTGGTAGCGGGAGACTATTGTTTGATGGTGGCTGATTCGTTAGGTAGTTGTGTTCGTATAGAGTTCAGCATCAGTCAGCCTGAACTTCAGGTGTCGGATACCACGGTGTTTGCATGTGATCAGTTTGTGTGGAATGGTAATACTTACACATCTTCGGTTGAGGATTCGGTTGTATTGCAAGATATTCATGGCTGCGACAGCACGGCAAGAATCCATTTGACATTGGGCGTTACTCATGAGGATGAGATGCCTATTACTGCATGCGATGCTTATACCTTGGTTCATGAGGGTGTTACATATCGTTTCGAGGAGAGCATCGACACAGTTATTGGAACAATGGCTTCAGAATTTGCTTGCGCAAACACGGTTCACCTCGACCTTCAGGTCAACTATAGCACTTCCGATGAAATCCATGTTTCAACGCCATCGGCATACACTTGGAATGGTCAGCAGTATGATCAGACGGGCGTTTATACCAAAGTGATACGCAATGCTGCTGGCTGCGACAGCACCATCATCCTCCACTTGACGATGGTAACGGGTATTGAGGATATAAACGATATCAATGTTAATGTATATCCTAACCCATCGTATGGCATGGTCAATATCGATGCTGCTCAGGTGGATAAAGTAGAGGTGTTGGATTTGTATGGTCGTACAATGGCAACCTATGAGGGTCAGAATAGTATTGATCTTACCAGATGTGCCACCGGAACCTATACACTTAGAATCACACTTCCTGAGGGTGTTGTAATCCGAAAAGTGGTAAAACGTTAAATTCTATAATGCGATACAAGGTGCCCGCACTGATTGTACAGCGCGGGCACTTGTTGTTATGGCACAACAAAAACGGCAGCCTTGCATTCCAAAGGCTGCCGTTGGTTTGTCTATTGGCTCGGGTTGTTATCTCTGATAAAGTGTGTGGTAACGAACGCTTTCGGTTACGCGTCTCATGATGTCATCATCAAAGGTGTAGTCAGACGGATGAATGGCCACCTTGATAGGAAGCACAAAAATTGGCAGACCATCGATGGCATCCTGCATTTCAGGAGCCTGTAGGCGCATTGCATCTTTTTGTGTTATGAGGATAGCCTTTTGGTCACTATTGATCTGTTCGTAGCGTTGGCGGATATTTTCAATATCACGCATGCGAAAGTTGTAATGGTCTGCATATTTCATCTGGCATACGGATATTGATTGCCTCTTGATATGGCTAATCATTGGGTCGGGGTTGGCAACACCAGTTACGACCAGTATATGCGTTAGCCCTAACATGTCGCCTTTGTTCTCATTGTCTTTGACTATTTGTTTAGCTGCGCTCGTCAATGGCTCCAAGGGTTGATATACGATTGAGGAGAAGTAGATGTGTTGGTACGACTTAGGCTTGATAGCATCGGTGATACTGTGCAATTCGATGGGGTCTAATTTCTGCGGAGCTTTTGTGATAATGATGATGTTTGCACGTTTGTAATTGCAGCGGCGTTCGCGCAAGTTCCCAAAAGGCAATACATGGTCTTTGTAGAAGAGATTGTTGTAATCTGTGAGCAAGATGTTTACGTCTGGTTTTACATTGCGGTGTTGGTAAGCATCGTCAAGCACTACTACCTGAGGTTTGTTTTCTTGTTTGAGTAGGTGTTGAATCCCTATGCGGCGTTTCTTGCATACTGCAACAATGACATTCTGGTGATGTTGTGCAATCATCGCGGGCTCATCGCCTAATAGCATCGCATTGTGTGTCCCATCGTCAAGTTGGAACCCTTTGCTTTTTCGCTTGTATCCTCGGCTGAGCAAAGCCGTCGTATATTGTTGGCTGATAAGGTCAAGTAAATACTCTGCGTGAGGGGTCTTGCCAGTACCACCGCATGACAGGTTGCCCACGGCCACGGTGCAAGTGCTTACCTTAGTCTCGCGCTTGATGTTTAGCGCAAACAATAGGTTTCTAATATCGGTAAATACACCATACCATGCTGTAATGGGTGACAAGCACCAAGCGGCTGTGGTTCGTAATGACATAAGAGCTTGTTTTTCTATTGAGAGATAGGTTCTTGCTACAACAGTTAATAATAATTTGCAAAAGTATGTATAATTTTTGTATTCTACAAATTTTTTATTGTGAGTGAGTTATATTGCATCGTTGACCTATTTGGTGCATTTGACGCCTCTTTGCTTTTGCCACTTTTGGGCATGCGTTTGTAGCAGTGTTCGCTAACACGTGGTCAAAAAAAATACCGCACCAGTCGGATGGTCGTCTGGTGCGGTATAGTGATTTGTTTTCTCGCCTCGGCATACAAGATTGCTTGTCAGCTTTCGGCTTATTGAAAATCTTGAAAGTGAAAAATTATTTCTCAAAATAACGTTTGTACAGTCCTTCAAATGCGCGACCGTGGCGAGCCTCATCGCGAGCCATCTCGTGTACGGTGTCATGAATTGCGTCAAGACCTAACTCTTTGGCACGTTTGGCAAGGTCGTTTTTGCCCATAGTTGCACCATTCTCTGCGTCGATACGCATCTTCAGGTTTTTGGCTGTGCTGTCGGTCAGTACCTCGCCGAGCAACTCTGCAAACTTGGCAGCGTGTTCAGCCTCCTCGTAAGCAGCCTTCTCCCAATACAAGCCAATTTCTGGGTAACCTTCGCGGTGTGCAACGCGTGCCATAGCAAGATACATACCCACTTCACAGCATTCGCCGTTAAAATTTGCACGAAGATCATCCATGATGTCTTGGCGAGCTCCTTTTGCTACACCTACTACGTGTTCAGCTGCCCAACTGAGACTATCTTCTTTTACCTCTTGCATAGGTTTGCCGCATATTGGGCATTTTTCGGGCATGGTGTCGGCTTCACAGGTGTAGCCGCATACGGGACAGATAAATTTTGCCATAGTAGTATTTTTTAATGTGGTTAATAGGTGTTATTGTTTCTTGAATGAATTAGTCCAAAACGAGTGAGGGCGCAGTATAAACGCGTGTACTGAGCTCTTGGTTTAGCATGTATAGACTTTTGGGATCGTTGCCAAAGAGTTCCATCTTGGTGATGAGGTCGCGTGCATTGGTCTCTTCCTCTCCTTGCTCCTTGACAAACCAATCCAAAAACTGCATGGTGCGAAAGTCTTTTACCTCGTAGGCAGCTGCATATATGTTGTGGATAGATTCGGTAACATACTCCTCATGAGCCAAGCCTGCCTGTAAAACGTCCATATCGACCTTGAATACTTTGTCAGGTTTCGCAATTGCATCAAGCGTAACCTTGCAATCGTTGTTTTGCATGTATTGGTAAAATAGCATGGCGTGGTCGCGCTCCTCTTGTGCTTGGATCTTGTACCAATTGGCAAATCCATCCAGCCCGCGATCCTGAAAGTAATTGCTCATGTCAAGATAGAGATAAGCAGAATAAAACTCTTTGTTGATTTGCTGATTGAGCAAATCGGTTACTTTCTGGTTAAGCATATCTATAGTTTTTTTAGGTTAATATAGGGTTAATTTTGGTTTCTCTTACATTTGGCGCAGATTCCTTGGTAGTATATCTGTACTGATGTCAATTCAAAGTCTTTCGGAATCTCAGGCTGTCTGGCTGTAGGGTCGATATTGGCTGGGAAATCAATATCATACACCAAACCGCATTTCTGGCATTTGAAATGTGCATGGGGCAACAATGTTGCATCGTATCTTGTTGCCTCCTCATCAATCGTGATTACCTGAATAGCCCCAGCGTCCGCAAATACTTTCAGCGTATTGTATATTGTTGTCTTGGACAGCGTTGGCATTTGAGGTGCCAGAGCGGTGTAGATGTCATCGGCTGTCGGATGTATATGATGGTCCAACAGATAACGCATCACAGCCACTCGTTGCTGCGATGGGTGAATATTGTGGGCTATCAAATATTCGTGCGCATCTTGCATTGTTACAAAAATGTAATAATTACATATATTTGATTTTGCAAAGATACGAAATATATTATAACCAGCGCAATATTTTTTTTGTGTGGTGTTAGGTTAATTACTTCAAAAGGGGTAACATTCTCCCCCCAAAAATTAACATGCAAAGTCAATAGTAGTGTAGTGAGACTGTCTGCTTGAGCATATAGCAAGCGATTTTGCGGTATCCTACATCAATGAGATTCGCAAAAAGGGTTCTTATATAGGCGGAAATTAGTTGTGATATATGTATCACAAAAACTTCGAAAGATGTCATCCTCTTGATGGAACTAGTTCTCAGACATTGTCAACAAATATAGATTGAAATTGCGACAAGGCACATAAGCCACGTGCAGCAAACATTATGCACCAATAAGTTTCATTTTCCTTAAAAAGACAATCTTCGTTAAATCGTCACTAAAAGCCTATTTTACGATGATCGGAAGTAATCCTCTCACCATTCATTATTGATTTGATACGTTCGTACTTTTGAATCTCACTATCTGAAAGTGATTGTTTTGTTCTGCTAATAGCATTAGATAGCAACTCCATTGTTATCTTGCCATGAAGTTTTAATGCGGTTCTTGACGCATCGTTAACTATCAGTTGAATATCTGCAGAAACATAATTCCTTGTCAGTTCTGCAAGTTTTCCATAGTCTATGCCGAAGTCGTATGGGCGGTTTTCAAGATACAATTTGAATAAGGCTTCACGAGCAAGTTTATCAGGGACACCAAGATAAAACTTTTTTTCAAGTCGCCCAGCCCTCAGAACTGCCGGGTCAAGGATTTCTGGCTTGTTCGTTGCACCTATGATAAATATGCCTTTCTCGCCCGTTCTATCCATCTGAGCGAGAAATTCATTGATACCAGACATACCCTTGTCGTCAGCAAGAGTTCTATCTTTCAGCAAATCGTCTAATTCATCTATGAATATTATAGTTGGAGCATTTTCCTCGGCTTCTTTGAACATGGCCGCAATGTTCTCTTGAGTAGCATTTATATAG
>JAGHVA010000129.1 GCA_018064565.1 Candidatus Colimorpha onthohippi | reverse complement strand
CGATAGAAAAGGGTGATTATAACCAAGAGCGTATCGAAGAGTGGACCAGGCGGCTGCGTACGGTGTTTAACCGTGGCTTTTGGGACGGCTATTATTTGGGTCGGACTATGGGCGAATGGAGCGAACGCTATGGGTCACAAGCTACAGAGAATAAGGTGTTTTTAGGCACTATTACCAATTACTTTAATAAGATTGGTGTAGCAGAGGCTCGCATACAGACCGCCGAGACCCTCAAGACGGGCGATCGATTTATGGTGACAGGTGCTACTACTGGAGTATATACCGATGAGGTGCCAGAGATGAGAGTCTCGCCCAAGAAAGGTGTCCCAGCAGTGGCAGTGGCTGAAGCGCATCAAGGAGATGTATTTGCCTTCAAGACCAGCCAGCCGTTGCACCGAGGCGATAAGATATACCGGGTAGATACCGTTATAGACGAATATTAGGGGTTGAAGTAAGAGTGGTAACAGAGAATAACGTATTATAGGAATTGTGACATATAGGTCGGCAAGTACGTTATATCCTGTTCTTTCCTCAAATCCTTTGTATAAATAATATACTTGTGCAGGATTCTCGCAGAGAATTTCTTGCAAAATTCGTCAAACGAAGCATGGCGCTTATAGTTTGAGGATTTTACGCTCAGTTTTCCAAGCCAGAAGCGTCTGGTATAGTTTTCTTTTGAAAATCATAATAAAGTCTGCTTGTTTGAGGTGCAAAAGTAGTGCTTTTTGTTGAATTCCCCAAATCTTTTTGTAACAATTACTACAAAATCCCCAAATCTTTTTGTAACAATTACCACAAAATCCCCAAATCTTTTTGTAGTGATTACCACAAAATCCCCAAATCTTTTTGTGGTGATTACTACAAAATCCCCAAATCTTTTTGTAATGTTGTAGCAGACGCAAAAAGCAGAGATGAAAAAAAACAACACCAGGCACTTCACGGATGAAGTGCCTGGTGTATTATATGCCAATAAGTATCTAAAACTTATTTGCGGCTTTCTTCCACACTTTGTTTGATAAGCTGGAAGGTGGCTTCGATATCGTTGTCAAGACCCATGCTGAAGCGGATTAAGCCTTCGCTCATACCCATCTCTTTCTGGATGTCCTCTGGTACCTCGCTCGAAGTTGATTTACCGCTGTTGCTGAAGAGCGTCTTGAAGTAACCCAAAGATACTGCCAAGTATCCAACGCCTTTATCTTGCATGATTTCCATAATTTTGCTTGCAGCTGCTGCTGTGCCCATGTCGATGCTGATCATACCGCCAAAGCCGAAGCCTTCGTTCATCATGCTCTTGAAGAGCTCGTGGTCTGGATGCTCAGGCAATCCAGGGTAGTTGTATTTGAATCCAACCTCTTTGAAACGTTTTGCAAGATACATGGCGTTCTCGCTATGTTTCTGCATACGGATGTGCAAGGTGTGGAGGTTCTTGTTGATGCTGGCACTGCGCATAGGATCCAAGACGGGGCCGAGGAGCATGCAGGTACCGTTGTTGACGTCGATGAGGCTGTTGATATATTCTGCACTTCCGCAGATGGCACCAGCCACACAGTCGTTGGTACCGTTGATGTATTTGGTCATCGAATAGACGGTAACATCAGCACCCAGCTTGCAAGGACTGAAAATCATAGGGGTGAAAGTGTTGTCAACGATGAGTTTTGCACCAGCAGCGTGAGCCATCTTGCTCAACTCAGGGACGTTGGCGATGCGGAGCAATGGGTTGTTCATAGTCTCGGTATAGACAACCTTGGTGTTAGGATGCTCGGCGAGGGCTTTCTTGACAGCGTTGAGGTCCTGCATGTTGACAAAGGTAGTCTCAACGTTGAATTTCTTGAGGTAGTTGGCCATGAAAGCGAATGTGCCACCGTAGGTGGTCATGGAGCTGATGATATGGTCGCCTGCTTTGACTTCGTGAATCAAAGCGCAGGTGATAGCTGCCAAACCAGAACCAGTTACCCAAGCAGCCTCGGTGCCTTCCATGGCAGCCAGACGCTGGCAGAGTGCTAAGTTAGATGGATTCCAATGGCGGCTGTAAAGGAAATAACCCTCAGTCTCACCATGGAAAGTCTCGGTCATAAGGTGTGCCTCTGGAAATGTGAAGGTTGCACTGTCGCAAATAGCGGGTTTTACACCACGGTTAGCATCGCGACCATCGATGCGCTGAATAGCGGTTGCTGGATCAAATTTGTTCATAATAGATGTTTGTTTTTAGATTTGATTAGTTCTTCTATAATTTTTGCAAAGATACGTTTTTTTTATGATATATGATTTTTTTTGTACTTTTGCAACCCGTTTGGTGGGGTAGTGATTGAATGGTTGTAGTATTCTGTGTGCAGTACGATAGGGTATGACTGATGCCCACTATTATATTTTTTTTGAGAATTGGCCTCTTTGATACTTTTTCCAGTCCCGATAGGTGGTGATGATATGTCGCAGCAGTTGCCGCTGTACAACAAATCGTTGCTTGACAGCTGTCGCACATTTATTGTGGAGGAGTTGCGCACGGCTCGGCGGTTTTTGAAGTCGGCAGGATATGTTCATGCCATAGATGACACCACTTTTTATGTGTTGAACGAGCATACAAAGGAGTTGGATATCCGCCATTATTTAGATTCTGTGTTGCAAGGCGAAAACGTAGGTCTGTTGTCGGAGGCGGGTCTTCCTTGTGTGGCGGATCCGGGTGCTATGATTACACGGATGGCGCAGCAGCAGGGTATAGAAGTGGTGCCATTGGTGGGGCCGTCGTCGCTGATGCTGGCATTGATGGCTTCGGGTTTTAACGGTCAGAATTTTGCATTTGTAGGTTATCTGCCTGTAGATCGTTCGCAGCGGTCAGCGGCAATACGCAGTTTGGAGTTAAAGGCTCGGAAAGAACGTCAGCCCAGATATTTATTGAAGCTCCCTATCGGAACAACCAGATGCTTTCGGCATTATCGCAGACGTTGCGCGACGACACTTTGGTGTGTGTGGCTTGCGATATCATGCTTCCTACGCAATATATCGTAACCAAGTCGGCTGCTGCCTGGCGGCATGATGCGCCGAATCTGCATAAGCGGAATACCGTTTTTCTTATAGGTGATTAGAAAACTGAAAAATACATCATAATATATGGACAAGGCTTTACTTATGATTTTGGATGGCTGGGGAATAGGCCACCACGATAACGCAGATGTGATATATAACACACCTACGCCTTATTGGGATAGTTTGTTGAAAGAATATCCTCATTCGAGACTTTTGGCATGTGGCGAGGCCGTGGGGCTACCCGACGGGCAGATGGGCAACAGCGAGGTTGGCCATCTAAACATAGGTGCTGGCCGTGTGGTGTATCAAGACTTGATGAAGATTAACCGTGCTTGTGCTGATGGGTCGTTGGCTCACAACAAGGTATTGGTTGATGCAGTAGCACACGCCAAAGCAAACGCGGGGTGTAAAATCCATCTGCTGGGTCTTACCAGCAACGGAGGTGTCCACAGTAGTTTGGATCACCTCTTTGCGTTGTGTGACTTTTTTAAGCAAAGTCAGCTGGGTGGTCGCACGTTTGTTCACTGTCTGATGGACGGACGCGATACAGACCCGCGCAGCGGACTGGGCTTTGTGCGGCAACTGGTGGACAGAGGCGAACAGGTAGCCACAGTGATAGGCAGATACTACACTATGGATCGCGACAAGCGTTGGGATCGTGTGCGTGAAGGTTATGACTTGCTGGTAAAAGGTATTGGAACTCCAACTACAGATATGTTGCAGGCTATAGAGCAGAGTTACAACGAGGGCGTTACCGATGAGTTTATTAAGCCAGTGGTAAACAAGAGTTATGATGCGCTCGTTGCACCAGGCGACGTGGTGATTTTTTACAACTTCCGCAACGACCGAGCCAAAGAAATAACGATAGCACTTACGCAGCAAGACCTGACAGATCAGGGCATGCGCACCATCAAAGACTTGTTTTATTGTACCATGACCCCGTATGATGCCACGTTTAAGGGATTGCATGTCCTTTTTGACAAAGAGAATGTGGACAACACTCTGGGTGAATATGTCAGCAGCAAAGGACTAAAGCAACTGCATATAGCGGAGACGGAGAAGTATGCTCATGTTACCTTCTTTTTGAATGGAGGCAGGGAGCAGCCGTTTGAGCGAGAAGACCGTATATTGGTTCCATCGCCTAAAGTGGCTACATACGATTTGCAGCCAGAGATGAGTTTGCCAGAAGTGGGAGACAAGCTCTCGGCAGCATTGGCAACAGAGCAATATGATTGGGCTGTAGTCAATTTCGCCAACGGTGATATGGTGGGACATACAGGTGTATATGATGCCATCGAGAAGGCTGTCCGTGCGGTAGATGACAACTTGCGTAAAGTGGTTGAAACCGCCAAGGAGCATGGTTATAGTGTTGTGATTATCGCCGACCATGGCAATGCCGACCATGCGTTGAATGCCGATGGAAGTCCTAACACGGCACATAGTCTAAATCCAGTGCCTTGTGTGCTGATTGACAACTCGTCAGAAAAAGACAAACACGGTGAGTTGCAAGACGGAATCTTGGCAGATGTGGCTCCAACGGTATTGCGCCTATTGGGACTTGCGCAGCCGTCAGAGATGACGGGTAAGGCGTTGATTTGATAGAAATAGATTGGATTGATGCCGTATCAAGCGGTTAGGGTAGTGTGATAGTTGCCGTACAGAGTTGCAACTGTCACACTATCCGCATATCTCGTCAAGCTCAAGCCATCGCAGTTCTTTGTCGTCGAGGGCAGCGATAATCTCCCCAATGCGGAGTGAGGCTTGCGCAATTGCATCGGGCGTGGCGTTGGTTGCACCGCTCAGTATTTGTTCGAGTTGTGTGCGTTCAGCGTTTAGCGCATCGATATCGATGGTAAGTTGTTCGTACTCTTTTTGCTGTTTGTAAGTTGGCTTGTTGCGTTTGGGATTGGGTGAGTTGGGTGCGTTTGTTTTTGTGGCAGGCTTTGACGTAGCAGTCCGTAACTTGTTTTCAGAACGGCTGGTCTCAAGGTATTGAGAGTAGGTGCCAGGATAGTCGCGTATTTTGCCATCGCCATCAAATACAAAGAGGTGGTCAACTATGTGGTCGATAAAGCTGCGGTCGTGGCTTACGATGACGAGACATCCTTTATAGGTTCGCAAAAATTGCTCAAGAATCTCGATGGTGTATATATCGAGGTCGTTGGTAGGCTCGTCGAGTATTAAAAAGTTAGGGTTAGCCATCAGCACGCGCAGCAGATAAAGCCTGCGCCGTTCGCCTCCACTGAGGTTTCCAAAGTAATTGTATTGAGTGGCATCGTCGAATCCGAATTGAGATAGAAACTGATGAGCAGACAAGCGTTTGCCGTTGTCCAACTCGATGACTTCGGCAACCTCTTTCACGAGTTCGATGGCGCGCATATCGTCTCTGGCGCACATGTCGTGCTGGGTATAGTATCCGAATTGGATGGTCTGACCCACCACGATATGGCCACTGTCGGGTTTTATAGCCTCGGTAAGGAGGTTAACAAAAGTGCTTTTTCCAATGCCGTTAGGACCAACGATGCCAACCTTCTCACCGCGTTTGAAGGTGTAACTGAAGTCGTTCAGCATATATCTGTCGTCGAATGCCTTGCACACATTATACATCTCCAGAATCTTGCCGCCAATGCGTTCGGTCTTGACGCTCAATTCGAACTTCTTATCGTCAAAGCGTGTGTGTGCTTTGGCTTCGAGCTCGTAGAAGGCGTCGATGCGAGCTTGCGCTTTGGTGCCTCGAGCCTGAGGCATACGGCGCATCCAGTCCAATTCTGTTCGGTATAAGTTTTTGGCTTTCTCTACTTCGGCATGTTCGTTGGCAATGCGTTCTGCTCGTTTGCGTAGGTAGTAGTCATAGTTGCCTCGATAGTGGTATAGACGGCTGTAGTCAAGTTCTAAGATGTCTTGGCATACATGGTCTAAAAAATACCGATCGTGGGTTACCATGAGTATGGCTAAACGCTGGCGTGAGAGGAAGTCTTCGAGCCATTCAATCATCTTTAGGTCGAGATGGTTGGTGGGCTCATCGAGCAGTAAAAGGTTGCAATCGTCGATGAGGATTCGGCTCAGCGCTACTTTTTTTTGCTCGCCGCCGCTCAAAGAGTTTAGGTCTCTGTCGAGGTTGCCTACTTTGAGCCTATCTAATATCTCCTCAACGCGATGTTCGTAACTCCATGAGTCCTCATGTTCGGGACGTTGTGCTTGACCAACAAAAGAACGGATGGTGGTGCAGTTGTTGAAATCAGGACGTTGGGGGAGATAAGCCATCTTGACATCTCCTCGAAAAGTAACTTTGCCATCGTCTTGAAGCGTTCGTCCTGTGATAATATTGAGTAGCGAACTTTTGCCGTAGCCGTTGCGGGCAATAAGTGCAGTTTTCTGTCCTGCATTGATGCCAAAGGATATGTTTTCAAAAAGCAGTTTGTCGCCAAACTGCTTGGTTAAATTCTCAACAGTAAGGAGTGCGTCGGCCATACCTATAGGTGAACGTTTGGATTATGCGTGTCAATAACCATATTTGCCTTGCCATTTCTCGTGCATCTGTCGTCGGGTTTCTTGTTCGCGAGGGTTGTCGGCAGGGGTGTAAAAAGTGGTGCCTGATAGCGCATCGGGCAGAAATTCTTGCAGTACGAAATGGTTAGGGTAATCGTGTGCATATTGGTATTCGGCGCCATAGCCCAATTGCTTCATGAGTTTGGTTGGTGCGTTTCTCAGGTGGATAGGGACAGAGAGGTCGCCAGTACGGCTTACTGCATCTTGTGCTGCATGCAACGCGAGATAAGTGCTGTTGCTTTTGGGAGATGTGGCTAAATAAACAGCGCATTGAGAGAGTGCGATGCTGCATTCAGGATAGCCTATCTTGGTAACACTGTCGAAACATGCGTTGGCGAGGAGTAGGGCATTGGGATTGGCGTTGCCGATATCTTCGCTTGCAGCAATCAGCATCCTGCGTGCGATGAATACGGGGTCTTCGCCACCAGCTATAAGGCGCGCCAGCCAATAGACGGCTGCGTTTGGGTCGCTGCCGCGGATAGATTTGATAAAGGCACTTATGATGTCGTAGTGCATCTCGCCCTGACGGTCGTAGAATGCCAGATTTTGTTGGATGACCTCGGTAACGCGTTGGTTGTTGATGATAATCTCGGTATCATTGGATTTGTTGACTACCAACTCGAGCGCATTGAGCAGCTTACGGGCGTCGCCACCGCTGATGCGCATCAGAGCCTCGTACTCTTGTAGTTGTACAGTTATGTGCTGGGTGGCATAATATTGTATGGCTGTTTGCAACAATTGTCGCATCTCGTCTTCGCCGAACTCTTTCAGGATGAAGACCTGGCATCTGGACAATAATGCGGAGATAACCTCAAACGAAGGGTTTTCGGTTGTGGCTCCGATTAGCGTGATGATGCCACGTTCTACCGCTCCTAATAGTGAGTCTTGCTGTGCTTTGTTGAAACGGTGGATTTCGTCGATAAAGAGGATAGCGCCCTCTTGATTTCGAGCCTTTTCGATGACATCGCGCACGTCTTTGACACCGCTACTTATGGCGCTGAGGGTATGAAACGGTCGGTTTAAGGTATGGCTGATGATAGATGCCAAGGTTGTTTTTCCGATGCCAGGAGGCCCCCAGAGAATCATGGACGGTATGTGTCCAGAGGCTATCAATGTACGTAGAACAGCACCTTGTCCTACAAGGTGCTGTTGTCCGATATAATCGTCAAGCGTGCGTGGACGCAAGATTTCGGCTAAAGGTCGCATATAAAAAAAGCGTGAGGACGGATTGTTATATGATGAGCATGCTGTCGCCGTATGTGCTGAACCGGTATTTCTCAGCAATGGCTACTTCGTATGCGTGGTGTAACAATTGCGGGGTGCAAAATGCCGACGTCATGATAAACTGGGATGACTGAGGCATGTGGAAACTTGTAACAAGCATATCGGCAACAGAAAATTCGTAAGGATGGAAGATGAATTTATTGGTCCATCCGTCGAAAGGGCATATCTTGCCAGGGACGAGTACTGCACTTTCGATGGCGCGTAGCGTACTGGCACCCACACAGCATATCTTATGACCGTTTTTCTTGGCGTTGTTGATGGTATCACAAGTGGCTCCGTCGATGTGCATCTCCTCGGAACTCATGCGGTGTTTGGACAAATCTTCAACCTCGATAGGGCAGTTTAGTCCAATATGCAGTGTAAGTTCTGTCCAGTTTACATCTTTGATCTCTAACCGTTTGAGGAGTTGGTGACTGAAGTGTAAGCCTGTATTTGGTGCCATCACTGCACCTTCGACCGAGGCATAGATGGTCTGGTAGCGCTCTTTGTCGTACGATTTGATGCCACGTCGCAAATACATGTCCTCGGGTATCGGTGGTTGCCCCAGCGATTTGATAGTGTGGATAAACTCATCGTGTGACCCGTCGAACATAAATCGGATGGTGCGTCCGCGCGAGGTGGTGTTGTCGCATACCTCAGCCACAAGCGACTCGTTGGAACCGAAATATAACTTGTTGCCTACGCGGATTTTGCGTGCAGGATCCACGATTACATCCCATAATAGCGTCTCCTCGTTGAGCTCTCGGAGCAAGAATATCTTAATCTTGGCTTCCGTCTTCTCTTTGGTGCCTTCTAAGCGTGCAGGGAATACTTTGGTGTTGTTGGCCACCATCACGTCTCCACAATCAACAAAATCAACTAAATTTTTGAATTGCAGGTGTTGTATAGATAAGTCTTTGCGGTTGACCACCATCAATCGTGATTCATCGCGAAACTCGGAGGGTTTGTCTGCTAAAAGTTCTTTTGGTAGTTGAAATTTGTAGTAAGAAAGCTTCATAACAATATTTGAAAATCAGTTACATTAGGTGTATTCAAAGTTTAGTAACGTTTTATATCTGCGAATATTGTGTTTGAAGGCTCTTTTTTAGATGGTTCTATGTCGATGATTATAGGGGAGGTGTTGATGTGTGGATAGATGATCTAATTCAGAGTTGCTTACAACTGTTTCAGATAGTCCACGATAGTGTCTGGAGTTGAGGCTTCTGCTACCGAATAGGAACCGACCGACTCTCGCCGCAGTGCGGTTAGAAATGCGCCGCTGTCGAGCAGCAATCCGAGGTCGCGAGCCAGACTGCGGATATAGGTCCCTTTGCCACAGCAGATTTTGAAATCAATCTGAGGCAACCCTTCGGGTACAATGCCTAATGGTGATTTGTATAAGCCGGTTTGTGGTTGGATGCTATCCACGATAGGTGGTGGAGTAAATGATGGGTCGCCAGGTCTAAATGCTGTGATTTGAAACGAGTGGACGGTTACCTCTTTGGGGGTGATGACTGCGGTGGGGTCGTCGAGCCGTGCGTAGCGGTAGGCACGTTGGCCTGCTACCTTGACGGCACTAAACAGAGGCGGTACTTGGCTTAGATGTCCAGTAAGCTTTTGAGACGCCTGACAGATGTCGTCCAATGTGATATGCTGTGTGGGGTAGTAGCCGTTGATAGGCCGTTCTAAGTCGTAGCAAGGCGTAGTAACACCCAGAGCCATAGTTCCAGTATATACCTTGTCGCCAGCCTGTAGCTGTTCGATGCTTTTGGTAGCCTTCCCTACGCATATAAGCAGCAGTCCGCTGGCAAGTGGGTCAAGGGTCCCAGCATGCCCTATCTTAATTTTTTTCAGATTATAGCACTGACGGATGGCACTCTTTACTTTGCCCACGGCTTGAAACGAACTCCACTGCCGTGGCTTGTCGAATGGGATTACGATTCCATTTAGCAATTCCTCTTCAGAAAGCATAACACAACGTGTGGCTGGTGTTAAGAAATACAGATGGCTATCAAACCCACGATTGCGCAGTAAGCGGCAAACCAGATGATTTTGCCACGCTTTACCAGATTGATCATCAGTCGGCATGCAGCACATCCACATACGAAAGCCGCCACGAATCCTACGAGTAAGGCTATAGGCGAGATGCCAGCCATCGCAGTGCTTATGCCATAGGTAGCCATGTCTTTGACATCCAGAAGGGCTTCGCCTAAGATGGGTGGTATAACCATCAGAAACGAGAACTGAGCCAGCGACTCTTTTTTATTGCCCAATATCAGTCCAGTAGCGATAGTGCTTCCTGAACGCGAAAGACCAGGCAAGACGGCGATGGCTTGCGCTATGCCGATGATAAAAGCGTGGAGGGGCGAAATTGTTTCGCGTTGGCGCGCCTTTGCAAAATAGGCAAAAGTCAGCAAAAGGGCTGTAACCAACAGACAACAGCCTACAACGATCAATCCGCTTCCGAAGATGGCTTCGACCGAGTCTTTGAAAAAGAAACCTACGATGCCAACGGGAATCATGGATATCAAAATGTTAACAACATAACGTGTACCTTCGTTCCATTGCCATTTGAACAGGTCGGTAAAGATCCATATAATTTCACGCCATAGCACAACGCATGTGCTTAGCACCGTGGCGATATGTACTACGATAGTGAATGCGAGATTTTCTTCGCCATTAAGTCCGAAGAGGTGTGCACCTAATGACAAGTGACCACTGCTACTAACTGGCAGATATTCTGTCAACCCTTGGACAATACCGAGAATAAGCGCCTGCAACCAATCCATTGTGTAAGAGCTTGAAAAAAGAGTTTAGATACTGTTGTATGTTTTTTTTTGCTGGTAGATTATTTGCCAGCGGGGTCGTCATGTTTTTTGCTCCGATACATGATGGCGACAATCTCTATCACAAAACCAATCATAATCATGATAGGTGCAACATAAAGACGTTGAGCATCGAACATGGCAGGGTTGAACGAGTTCGGGTCGTCGCTTCCTCCGCCCGAGAGTAGGATGTAGCCGACAAACAAAACGACAAGACCGATTACCATCAAGATGTAATTTATCTTGCCCATTACGAAATCGTATTCTTGGGGTGTAGCAACTTTTTTGACGATATGTGTTGCTTTTGTGGAAGGGGTGTTTTTTGCCATAGTGTAATGTGTTATAGTGTTCAACGGTTACGTTCTCAGTCATGTAGCAGGTAGCGCTGTATGGTGATGACGGTAGAAAGCCAGGAGGTGATAATTCCAAGCACCACCAGCACAGCTGCGATGATACCGTACCACAGCCAATGGTCGGGGTGCAGCAGTGCAAATGAGAACTCGTGGTTAAAAATATAAAAGGTTAAAAATAACAAGGCGTCGGCGATGGCACCACCAATGGCACCATATAGGATGCTGTTCCATAGATAGGGGCGTGTGATGAATCGGGTAGTGGCACCTACCAGTCGCATGGTCTGGATCGACTCTCGTTGCGAGATTAGAGATATGCGGATGGTGTTGCGAATCATCACATAGCAGATTATGACCAGCAGCAACTCAAAAAATACCAAAAACCAAGTGAGTTTATAAAACGCAGTGTGCAGTGCATCGACCACATGCTCTTGATAGGCAACGCCTGTAACAATGGGTAGCTTGGTGATATCGTGGCAGAAATGGTTTAAGATACGAGACGACCTATTGGGAACCAAATCGGCCTTAAAGTTGACCAAAATCGAAGGATACAATGGGTTGTAGCCGATAAAGTCCACAAAATCTTCACCAATCTCATTAGAGAATATCTCGGCAGCCTCCTCTTTCGAGATGTAGTCAACCTGCTTTATATAGGGCAACTGTGCGATGCTGTCGGTCAATGCCACTGCGGCACTATCGCTCACGTCGGGAGTGAGGTCAACCTTATAGGTTATCCGCTCCTGTGCGTTGTATGTCTGCCGATAAGAATGATACTCGATGATGAGAATCAAACCCATTACCAACAGTACAAACGTGATACTGAGTATGGTGGTTGAGTTGGTGCCAAATTTCATAGTGGCATACAATTAGATGGTGTTGAGCGAGACCGGCATTACCAGCATCAGGATATCTTCGGCCTGATTTCCATCACCATCGGCGACAGGAGTAATAATGCCTGGACGGGAAGGAATGGAGAGGTTCATGCACACTTGTTCGCTTTCGAGGTTAGAGAGCATCTCGGTCAGGAATTTGGCATTGAATCCAATCTCGATATCGTTGCCGTCCAATGCGCATGGTATGGAGTCGGTAGCGGCATTGGCAAACTCGGTGTCTTCGCCAGATATTTGTAAGGTGTCGCTGCCGATAGTGAGGCGGATTTGATGAGTAGATTGGCTGGTAAACAGGTTGATACGTTTTACTACGTTAAGAAATGCCATGCGGTCTATCGTCATGTGGATTGGGTTCTCTTTGGGTATTACCGCTTCGTAGTTGGGGTAGTGGCTGTCAATAAGGCGGCAGATTGCGTAATAATTGGCAAAAGAGAACGATACATTCACGTTGTTGTATTCTAATGTTACGTCCAAATCCTCTTTGTTGGACGAGAGCAGTCCTTTTATCATAGATATGGGCTTGCTGGGCAGTATGAAGCTGGCATTCTCGTCGGCAGTGATGTCTGTGCGGCGGAAACGCACCAACTTGTGACCATCGGTGGCGACAAAGGTGGTATGGTCGGTGGTCAACTCGCAGAAAATACCTGAGAGCTGCTCGTGTGTCTCAATATCGCTGCTGGTAGCGAATGCTGTCTTGGAAAAAGCGGATACCAATACAGAGGCTGGTATAGTGATTTTGGCCGCATTTTCGATAACTGGTAAGGCTGGGAATGTCTCCGCATTGCGTCCTGCTATGGTATAGCGACCATTGCCTGATGCGATGGTGATGGAGAAATTGCTTTCGTCAACAGTGAATGTTGTGGGTACATCATCAAGTGCTTTGAGTACGTTAAGCAGCAAAGCGGCTGGGATAGCGATGACGTTGAGCCCCTCGGTACTGCCTCCGTCAACGTTGACGGTAGTAACCAGCGTGGTTTTCAAATCGGTAGCTTTGATTGTGAGCTTGTTCTCATCAAGCATAAAATGGAAGCAGTTGATGATAGGCACGGTGTTGTTGTTGGTGATGGCACCGTTGATAGACTGTAAGTGTTTGCTTAAAACCTGACTGTTGACGATGAATTTCATATTTGTATGTTTTTGTGTTTATTTGTATTAAGAGCGTGACGTTTTTGCGCATCATGCTTTGCAAAGGTAGTAAAAAAAAATGAAACGCATGTAGAAGTGTCTCATTTTTTTTAGGCTGTTGTGTGTTTTTAATCCAATTCAGAGCATACCGCTTGGGGAATGTTGTGGTCGTCAAAATGATAGAAGCAGTAAGATCCAGCATAGTCGTCGTCGAAATAGAGTTTGCCGCTGATGGATTCTTCCTCTTTGAATAGTGTTTTGGTGCCGTATAGCAGCACTACATTGCTATATTCTCCATAGGTGCTTCCTACGTTGGTAGGTTTGTCAAGCTGAACAAGGTAGCCCCAGTCCATTTCGGATATGGTAACTCCTGTGCCGCTACCAGTACATTCGACGCAGCCCACAATTGTGCCACTGAAGTCCATGTCGTCAACTTTTTTCTTGCATGCTGTAACTAAAAGTGTGGCAAGGATGATGCAAGTTATGATAAGTCTGTGTTGTTTCATGATTGGGTGTTTATATACTTACGGCGTGATCTCTTAATGCCGCATTTAGTGATGTTTTTTTATCGGTGCTTTCTTTACGTTGCCCAATAATCAAGGCGCAACTCACCTGATAGTCTCCTGCGGGGAAATGTCGGGTATAGGTGCCAGGTATCACCACGCTGCGTGCGGGTACACGACCTTGATAAACAACAGGTTCATTTCCTGTAACATCGATGATTTTTGTACTGGAGGTGATTACGGTATTGGCTCCCAATACCGCTTCTGCTTCGATATGTGCGCCCTCAACAATGATACACCGGCTGCCAATAAAGCAATCGTCTTCGATAATTACGGGCGAAGCTTGTATTGGTTCTAACACGCCCCCGATGCCCACACCACCACTTACATGGACATTGCTGCCTATCTGAGCGCAGCTGCCCACAGTGGCCCATGTGTCGATCATGCTTCCGTTGCCGATGTGCGCCCCAATATTGACGTACGAAGGCATCAATACAACGCCTGGTGCTATATAGGCACCATAGCGCGCCACAGCGTGAGGTACCACGCGTACCTGCTGCTCGGC
>JAGHVA010000001.1 GCA_018064565.1 Candidatus Colimorpha onthohippi | reverse complement strand
CCGATGTGTTTCTTGACGCGGAGTGCGAACATATCGAAAGCGTAGGTGCAGCGCTCATCGCCAGCGTCGCGTCCTGCGCGGATGTCGCGCATGTCCTGCTTGCCACCGCTGATGCCAAGCAGACCGCTTTGCTTATTGATAAGCGTGCTGAGTTCGGCATACGAGAGCTTCTCTTTCTCGCCCAAGTAGAGCAGAGCTCCAGCGTCCATATCGCCCGCACGGGAGCCCATCAGCAAGCCCTCTTGAGGCGTCATGCCCATAGTGGTATCGACCGACTTGCCATGGTCGATGGCGCATATAGAGGCACCGCTACCTAAATGGCAACTAACGATTTTCAACTCTTTCCAATCTCTGCCTATCATCTTGGCGGCTTTTTGTGCTACAAAACCATGGCTGGTGCCATGGAAACCGTAGCGACGGATGCCGTATTTTTGGTAAAACTCGTAGGGGATGCCATACAAGAAAGCCTTGGCGGGCATCGTCTGGTGGAAAGCCGTATCAAACACTGCCACCTGCTTGACCCCAGGCAGTACCTCACGCATGGCGTTGATGCCAGCCAGATTGCCAGGCGCATGAAGCGGAGCAAGGTCGGTAAGCGACTCGATTTTGGCAATCACCTCATCGTCAATCAAGCAACTCTCCGAAAACAATTCGCCGCCCTGAGCAACGCGGTTGCCTACAGCGGCAATCTCATTGAGCGATTGGATGACCCCAATCTTTGGATCCGTCAGCGCTTTGAGCACGATGTTTACACCTGTGGTATGGTCAGGGATGGGCAACTGCTCGTAATGCTTCTCCCCATTCCATTTGTGGGTAAACTCTCCCATTGCGAGACCGATGCGCTCCAATACGCCTTTGGCCATCACGTCAGCATCACCATTGTCTGACATGTTGATGAGTTGATACTTGATGGATGAGCTTCCGCAGTTAAGGACTAATATTTTCATGTGTTGTATGATTATTTTGTTAATGACCGTTCTAAAAGAAAAACTTTTGCAAAAGTACGTTTTTTTTATCAATGATTCAAAAAAAAGTTGTAATTTCGCAAGCAGGAAATATGAAGAATTTGAATTGGAGTTTACGTGAAGATTATGATATTGCGGTCGTTAATGAGCTTGCGGAGTCGTTGGGAGTGGACACAATTATTGCTACGCTTTTGGTAGAGCGTGGTGTAACTACATTTGAAGAGGCTCGTTGTTTTTTTAGGCCCAGTTTAGACCAAATACATAATCCCTTCTTAATGAAGGACATGGATTGCGCCATTGCCCGTATCAATGCTGCGTTGGATAGCGGCGAGCGGATTATGGTGTATGGCGATTATGATGTGGATGGCACCAGTGCTGTGGCATTGGTCTATTCTTTCTTGTCGGCATTTTACGATAATGTTGATTTTTATATCCCAGACAGGGAGAAGGAGGGCTACGGAATATCCCGTTTGGGTATAGAGCGAGCCTCTGCCACAGGCGTTAAGCTCATCATAGCGCTGGATTGTGGCATTAAGGCGGTGGAGGAGGTTGATTATGCCTCAAGTTTGGGTATCGACTTTATCATAGGCGACCATCATCTGCCCGACGAGGAGTTGCCTCACGCTGTGGCGGTGCTTGACCCTAAGCGGGCAGACTGCCCTTATCCGTACAAAGAGCTTTCGGGATGTGGTATCGGATTTAAGATTATAGAGGCGTTTACAGAGCAGAAGATGGAGGTGCGATTGTGTGACGCTCCAGACACGCTTAATGACGAGCAGCGGGAGTTGCGGAGTCAGATGGTGTCGGCGCTGATATCCTACTTGGATTTGGTGGCGCTGAGCATAGCTTCGGATATAGTGCCGGTAACTGGTGAGAATCGCATTTTGGCGACATTTGGTTTGCGTGTAATCAACACCCATCCCAGGCCAGGCATCGAGGCTTTGCTGAAGTTTGGCAATATCGAGCCTTGGAGTGAGTCGAGCAAAGCTACCGATGTAGTGGAGCACTCCTACTTCTCGCGCGAGCTCACGCTCAGCGATTTGGTTTTTCTTGTGGGGCCGCGATTGAATGCTGCGGGGCGGTTGTGCAGTGCGTTTGATTCGGTAAGGGTGCTGCTGTCGAGCAATCTGGATATGGCAATGGAGCAGGCTCGCGAGATAGACAACTACAACAACAGCCGCAAAGAGTTGGACTCAAAAGCAACTGAGACCGCTGTGCAGTATCTTGATTCGCACAGCGAGATGCTACAACTCAAGTCGATTGTGCTCTTTGACGAGACCTGGCATAAAGGAGTGGTAAGCATTGTGGCATCTCGTTTGGTGGAGCGGTATTATAAACCTACCGTTATCTTTACCCGTTCGGTGGATAACTTGATTGTTGGTTCTGCTCGGTCGCCTAAAGAGTTTGATGTGCATCAGGCACTTGAGCAGTGTTCCGACTTGCTGGAACATTTTGGTGGACATAAATGTGCTGCGGGGGTGTCGTTACGGCCAGAACACTTAGAGGAGTTTATACGCCGTTTTGAGGAAGTGGTGGCTGCTACAGCACCTACCGAACCTCCGGTGCCAGAGATAGAGGTAGATGCTATGGTTACCTTTGACCGTCTGACTCCTAAATTTTTGCGAATCCTCAAGCAGTTTGCGCCGTTTGGACCCGAAAATACGATGCCTGTGTTTGTAACGCAACGGCTGGTGAATGCGTTTCCGATGGACGACCGTCGTACCCGTATAGTGGGTACCAACCATCTTAAATTCTCGGTCATACAAGCAGATGTGCGCAGTCAGCTTTTCCCCGCTATAGCGTTTCAGATGGGCGAAAACTACCAGTCGATGCTCCAGGGATCGCCGTTTAGCCTTTGTTATCAATTAGAGGAGAATTATTGGAATGGCCGAACCGAGATGCAGATAAAGGTCAAGGATATCAAGTTTGACCACAAGAAATAAACTAATTTTTGGTGCCGACAAGGCTCACGCGTGTGTTATCACCAAGTGGCACATTCGTGATGGATGTATTCACACTTAACACGATTAACCGATATGGCTGACGACAAAAAGATAATATTCAGCATGGTTGGGGTAGGCAAGCTGATACCCCCTTCACGACAAATCCTTAAAGATATCTATCTCTCGTTTTACTACGGAGCCAAGATAGGTATCATAGGTACCAACGGCAGCGGCAAGTCGTCGTTGCTCAAAATCATAGCGGGTGTTGATTCGGACTATCAGGGTGAGGTGGTGTTCTCGCCAGGGTACAGTGTAGGCTATCTGGAGCAGGAGCCGCAGTTGGACGACTCCAAAACGGTGAAGGAGGTGGTGCAGGAGGCTGTGCAGGAGGTGGTGGACTGGCTCAAGGAGTATGAGGAGGTCAACAATGCGTTTGCCGATCCAGATGCAGACTTTGACAAGTTGTGTGCCCGACAAGGCGAGTTGACCGAGCTGTTGGATCAGCACGATGCGTGGAATCTGGATAGCAGATTAGAACGTGCTATGGATGCGTTGCGCTGTCCGGAAGAGAATCAGCAAGTCAAAAACCTAAGCGGGGGCGAGCGCCGTAGGGTGGCATTGTGCCGGTTGCTGCTTCAGGAGCCCGACATACTCTTGCTTGACGAGCCGACCAACCATCTTGACGCAGAGAGTATCGACTGGCTTGAGCAACATCTTCGTCAGTACAAAGGCACGGTGATTGCGGTTACGCACGACCGTTATTTTCTGGATAATGTTGCTGGATGGATTTTGGAGTTGGATCGTGGCGAGGGCATTCCGTGGCAGGGCAACTACTCCTCGTGGCTGGATCAGAAAACGCAGCGGCTGGCGATGGAGGAGAAGCAGGAAAGCAAGCGCCGCAAGGCTTTGCAGCGCGAGCTGGAGTGGGCGCGTATGGCACCCAAAGCTCGCCATGCGAAAGGTAAAGCCCGTTTGGCAGCCTACGACAGGATGCTTAACGAAGACGTGAAAGAGAAAGAGCAGAATTTGGAGATATACATACCCAACGGACCCCGATTGGGTAACAAGGTGTTGGAGGTAGAAGGGGTAAGCAAAGCGTTTGGCGACAAGTTGCTATACGAAAACCTTACATTCTCGTTGCCGCCTGCTGGAATTGTGGGTGTGATAGGCCCTAACGGCTGCGGTAAGACTACCTTGTTTCGCCTGATTATGGGGCAGCTCCAGCCCGATACGGGTACCTTTACGGTAGGGGAGACGGTCAAGATAGGCTATGTGGATCAGCAGCATTTGGAGATAGACCCCGAGAAAAGTGTGTATGATGTGGTGTCGGAGGGTAACGAACTGATACAGATGGGCGGCAGGATGGTTAATGCACGAGCCTATATCTCTCGATTCAATTTTAGCGGTACCGACCAGAGTAAGAAAGCAGGCGTGTTGAGTGGTGGAGAGCGCAACCGGTTGCATCTGGCATTGACACTCAAAAGCGAAGCCAACGTGCTATTGTTGGATGAGCCTACAAACGATATTGATGTTGGGACGATGCGTGCTTTAGAGGAGGGTTTGGAAAACTTTGCAGGATGCGCTGTGGTGATAAGTCATGACCGGTGGTTTTTGGATAGGATATGTACGCATATTCTGGCATTTGAGGGCGACTCGCAGGTCTATTTCTTTGAAGGATCGTATAGTGAGTATGAAGAGAACCGTCGCAAACGGCTGGGCGATGACACTCCGCATCGGGTGCGATACAAAAAACTCCAGAAATAATGTTGCTCAAGGAGCGTATGATTAGGGCACTGATGGCTGTGGCTCTGGGCGTTTGGATGGCTGCCTTGGTGCCTGTTGTGGCTCAGACAAGGGTGGAGCGTGACGCACAAGGGCAGTTGGTGAGGTCGTTCCATGACATATATGATCAAGACGGAGTGTTGTCGGTTCAGGTATCGTACGCTTACGATAGCGCAGGGGTAGTTGAGTATAGGTATCTGACGGCGTATAATGCAAGCCGTCAGGTGGTAACTAAAGAGCAATATACCGCCGACGATGTGCTGGTCTATTCCGAATCAAACAAGTATGACAGGCGGGGCAATAGGGTTCGTTCAGACCGCCGCTATTATTTCGACCAGCAAGTGGAGCGAGTGGTGGAGACGCGCAAGTATTCGTACGATAAATCAGGAAAGGTGGAGCGATGCCAATATTATATGAATGGCAAGTTGTATTACGATAGTTGTTTTTCGCAACGATGACTTGAGTGTGAGCTATGAGAATATCGGTAATCGAGTAGGTATTACCAGTCAAAAGGAAAGTCAGCCATGAGCAAGATTGAAGGATCTGAGGTTGTAAAATTTTTGCAATAACACTTGATTATGGATATACTAAAAATTACCCATTATAAAACATCGTTTGATGCGATTGCAAACTATATA
>JAGHVA010000133.1 GCA_018064565.1 Candidatus Colimorpha onthohippi | reverse complement strand
TTTCTAAACTTACGGATATGAAAAAAATTGCACTTCTGTTTGCGGTACTTTGCTGTGCTGGTATCATTCAGGCACAGTTTGTGGCCAAGAATATTATCTATATTATTGGCGATGGTATGGGAACTACTCAAGTTTATGCCTCAATCGTGCAACAAAAAGGTAAGTCTAATTTTATGCGGTTTCCAGTAGTAGGATTTTCTATGACATCCTCGTTGGATGCCTACACTACCGATTCGGGTGCAGGTGGCACAGCTTTGCTGACAGGACATAAGGTCCAGAATTATCACATTGCGCAGTCGCCAGAGGGCAAGCCCTATCCCTCTATATTAGTACAAGCCCAACAAAAAGGTAAGCGTGTGGGTTTTGTTGTTACCAGTAGCGTTACCGATGCGACACCTGCTGCCACCTATGCGCATGTCGCCAATCGCAAAAGTAAGGATTCTATCAGCTTGCAGATGTCGCAGTGTGGGTTTGACGTGATGATTGGTGGTGAGTATAATTGTTTTTTGCCTAAATATCGTAAGGATGGGCTTAACCCATTTGATACTTTGAAGGCTCGTGGCTATCATGTGTCTCGTACTGTCAAAGATATGCGTAACCACAAGGAAGGCAAGTTGTGTGCACTGCTTACCGATGAAAGCCCCGATTTGGCTCCCCTGCGGGATACATTCTTGGCAGCGGGTACACGCAAGGCTATCGAACTGCTTCGGGAAGATTCCAATGGGTTTGTGCTGATGATCGAGGGATCGCATATCGACAAGAGTTGCCATGCCAACAACGACACCGCTCTCATGGCGGAGTTGTCAGAGTTTGAGGCTATGTTGGGTGTGGTGCTTGATTTTGCTAAGCAAGATGGCAACACGCTGGTTGTGGTTACTGCTGATCATGAGACTGGCGGATTGGCATTGCCTACGGGCAATCTTGAAAAGGGCGAAAGTACTTGCAAGTTCATAACGAACAACCATACGGGAGTGATGGTTCCCGTGTTTGCTTACGGACCTCAGTCCAAGGCATTTGCTGGCATTCACGAAAATGTAGATATCTATACGTTGGTAAAGACTGTGTTGGACCGTACGGGTCGCATGACACCCCTTTTGCGTGGTCATGGCAAGCCCATACGTGGTCGCGGCAAGTCAACGCTTGATCGCGGCAAGTCAGCACCTGCTCGATTGGGTGGCGAAGGTGGTCAACCTATGCTGGCTCCAGCAGAAAAGCCTTCCCGTATCTTGACGCTTCCCCAAAAATAAGTAATATATAATCAAAAACAGAAAATATGAAACGTCTTTTTGCAATAATTGCCATGGTATCGGCAATGTTGGCGGTATCTGCCAACTCGGTGCACTATTTTACTGCCGCACAAGCTAATCGTGTGGTGCGGTATTTGAATCAACAAAACGAGTTGATGATCTATTGCGGCTATGAGGATGAGTTGGAGAGTTACATCCTTGTCAACGAGGTGTGGAGCGAGCGTGTCAATAGTCGTTATTTCGAGGTCTGGCTCTTTGGCTATGATGCCTATACAGGCGAAGAGGTATTTATGCCAATCGACTTGGATTGTATTTGGTTGTTGCGCAACA
>JAGHVA010000108.1 GCA_018064565.1 Candidatus Colimorpha onthohippi | reverse complement strand
ATATAGAGCAGTGTTCTATCATTAATCTACTGCCGTTGTCGCCAACGGCCTCTATCGACCTACCCCCCAACAACGAGCGAGCCAACTCTTGACTGTTGGTATATTTGGTCTTTCAACCCATAAGGCTTGCCATCGGGTTTGTTGCCAGACCCGTCGTGAGCTCTTACCTCGCGTTTTCACCCTTACTTGCGGTAGCAAGCGGTTTCTTTTCTGCGGCGCTATCTGTAGCGTGAGCGTTGCCACTACACGCCCCTTCCCGTTAGGAAGTATGGCGGCTCTATGTTGCCCGGACTTTCCTCTCGTCGAACCTATTGTAAGCACGACCAGCGATAGAATAACCCCCGATTACTCTTTTGAATCTTGTCTGTGTTTTGGAATAATATTGGTAATATATTGTTGAGATATAGGTGCTTATAATGTGATGCGTGGTTAGAGAAAATGCACCTCACGGCATGCAAATATACTATATTTTTTTGTGAGTAACTTTTTGGATTATCTTGCTTACTAAGTCTCGTTCGCCCCAAGCCACAGCAGCGGCATATACCAGCATAAGCAGTGTGCCGCCTACGATACGCCAACCAAACGGCAGTGGCTGCATTAGTCGTGTTGCGCCCCACAGTGCGATAGCCAGCGTGAAATAGGCAGCGATGCTGCGCAGCGGATAACTGATAGGGTTGCGCACATGGCCGATGCAATAGCTGAGTAGCATGCAGGTGCCATAACCCGCCAGTCCGCCCCATGCGCATGCCATATAACCCATGCGGGGTACGAAGATAAAATTGACAGCCAGCAGCACCCCACAACCGATGGTAGAGATGACTGCGCCCCAATAGGTTTCACCATTGAGTTTGTACCAGAAAGAGAGATTGAAATAGATGCCCATGAATATCTCGGCAATCATGACGATAGGCACGGCATCAAGACCTTCCCAGTAGTCTTGGCAGATGATATACTTGAACACATCGATATAGCAAACCACAGCCAAGAACGCTGCTAAGGTGAAAATGACGAAGTATTTCATGACAGCGCCTTGCATCTGTTTGCTTTTGGGGTCGCGACCGCCTCCAAACACAAAAGGCTCGTAGGCATAGCGGAAGGCTTGTGTGATGATGGCCATTATCATCGCAATTTTGACGCAGGCACCATATATCCCCAATTGGATTTCGCCTTCGGCACCTGGCACGATGAAACGGTAACAGATTTTGTCTGCCACTTGATTCAGGATGCCAGCGATGCCTAACAGCAGCAATGGCCATGTATAGGAGAGCATAGGACGCAGCAGCCGTCGGCTTATCCCATGGCGCAGGCTGCGCATCTCGGGCAGGAACCCAAGGGTTACGGCGGCGGTGCAGATGAGGTTGATGCCAAATATGTAGCCTACCTGGTGGTCGGGTCTGAACCACTGCATAATCCAGGGGTGGTTGGCGGCAAGCGATGGAGCCAGTAGGAATACGAACAGATTGAGCGTGATATTGGCTACGATAAAACCCAGCTTCAGCATTGCGAACTTCCATGCTTTGCCCTCCAAGCGTAGGCGTGCGAAAAATATAGCTTGAAACGCATCGAGAGCCACCACGCATGCCATCATCTGTATGTATTCGGGGTGATTCTGGTAGCCCAAAGTGGCACTGATGGGGTGAATAAAGGCAACACACAAACCCACAAACACTGCCGACACGATGCCAACAAGCCACGCCGACGTAGAAAACACCTCATGCCGTTGGCTGGTATGCTGGCTTGAAAAATAGAAGAAAGTGGTCTCCATACCGAAGGTCAATATCACCAATAGCAGTGCGGTATAGGCATATACATTGGTTACAACGCCATAGCCACCAGTTGTTGCAGCGATTTTGTAGGTGTAAAGTGGAACCAGCAGATAATTCAGAAATCGGCCTACGATGCTACTGAGGCCATATATCATAGTGTCCGATAATAGTTTTTTGAGCGAAGCCACAATCGATTAGATTTGTATATAAGGATAACTTTTTTATTCACGAAAAAAAAACGTAATATCCAAGCTCTTTAGTACATTAAGACTCTTAAAAAAAATATTGAAGGGGGGTAGTATAAGCGGTGCTATCTATGAAAGGGTTAAAATATGCTTTTTGCGGTTAACTAAAAAAAACGTATATTTGCAATTTAACCATATTTTAAGTTATGAAAGTTAATTTACTAAAACAGATTTTATTGGGCGTTTCATTGCTTTGTGTTGTATCGTGCGGTAAGGTAGTTGAGGTTACGGAAATCAATATTGTCCCAGAACCAGTGTCGGTTGAGCAGCAGGAAGGTGTTTGCGTATTGACTCAACCCGTGAAGATTTGCTTGGAGGGGTTGACTCAAAATAGCCTTACGATGGGCTATGTAACGCAGGAATTGCGTAAGATAAGTCTGCGCCCGTCAATAGTGGAGCAGGCGAGTGATGCTACGTTGGTGTTTGCGCTCAGCGATGCGCAGATTGCGGAGATTGGCGAGGAGGGGTATCAGTTGTCGGTAACTGAAAAAGGCGTTCGCATTGTGGCTAACACGGAGACGGGTCTCTTTTATGGTTACCAGACCTTTGTTCAGTTGTTGCCAGACGATGTAAGCACAGAGAAGTATGCAAAGATAACCATCCCACAGTGCGAGATCGTGGATTATCCACGTTTCGCATGGCGAGGTAGCCACATGGACGTGTGTCGTCATTGGTTTGGCGTAGAGCAGGTTAAGAAGCATTTGGATATCATGGCGGCGTATAAGATGAACCGGTTTCATTGGCATCTCACCGAGGATCAGGGTTGGCGTATAGAGATTGAGAAGTATCCGCTGCTTACAGAGGTGGGAGCGTGGCGCGTGGATCGCACAGGCGAGGATTGGAACTATCCGCGCGACCCAGAGCCTGGCGAGAAAGCCACATACGGTGGCTTTTACACCAAAGATGATGTTCGTGAAATCGTATCGTATGCCAAGGAGCGTCATATCGAGGTGGTACCTGAGATAGAGTTCCCTGGACATTGTTGTGCAGCTATGGCAGCTTATCCAGAGTTGAGTTGTGATAACGACAACTATTTCGTGCCTCCAGCAGACTATTGGGATTCAGTGCGTCACACTGGCGGCAAGGCTATAATGTGTGCAGGTAATCCCAAAACGATGAGGTTTCTAAAGGATGTGATGGATGAGATAGTGGAGTTGTTCCCCTTTGAATATATCCATGTAGGAGGTGACGAGGCGAACAAACTCAATTGGAGTACTTGTCCGAAGTGTCAGCATTATATAGACTCGTTGGGTCTGCGTGTGAAGGGCGACACCTTGAAGAGCTGCAATAACCTACAGAGTTGGCTTACGGCGCAGATAGAACAATATCTGATAAGCAAAGGCAAACGGATTATTGGCTGGGACGAGATATTGGAAGGTTTTGTTACTGAGTCGTGTACGGTGATGTCGTGGCGGGGCATGGAAGGCGGTATCGCAGCAGCCCGCAATGGCAACGATGTGATTATGACTCCTACACGCTATTGCTATTTCGACTACAGGCAAGGCGACTCGTTGTATCAGCCTGTGGCGATAGGTCGGGCTCGCACAGTTACTACCATCAAGAAAGTGTATCAGTTTGACCCCATGCCATCCGAACTTACACCTGAAGAGCAGTCGCATATCTTGGGTGGTCAGTGTAATTTGTGGGCAGAGTTTATTGAGACCAATGCGCATCAGCAATACCTATTGTTGCCTCGCTTGTGTGCTATGGCAGAATGCTTGTGGAGCCAACCAAACAGAAAAGATTGGGGTCGGTTCCAAATCAAGATAGAACATCACAAAGATCGTATCAAGGCTATGGGTTACAATTTGTGTTGGGGGTCGTTCAAGCCAGAACTTGAGATAGATACGATCGCAGATGGTTATAATGTTACGTTGGTAGCAGAGGAGTTGGGTACAGAGTTTCATTATACTACTGATGGGTCGGAACCCACGATGCAGTCGCCTGTATATACCGAACCGTTGAAGATGCCTAAAAATGGGGTTCTGAAAACCCTTGCTGGTTATAGGAATGAGCAGCGAGAGGGTGTGTATGAGTTCAAGTTTTGATGTGGATATATAAAACTGCTTTATCGGTTGACTCACAATACAGATGAATTTTGATTTCCAATCATATGGCATAACGCGTGACCAGTTTGCCGAGTTGCTCTCAACTACCGACAGCCTGTTGTTGCAGACACTCTATGCCGAGGCGCGTGCAGCTCGCAATCGTGTGTATGGCAATAAGGTGTTCATGCGAGGCTTGGTGGAGATAAGCAGTTATTGTAAAAACAACTGTTTGTATTGTGGGTTGCGTCGCGATAATGGTTTGGCGGTGCGCTACCGGTTAGAGCCTTTGCAGATATTACAGTGTTGCGATAAAGGTTATGCTTTGGGTTTTAGGACTTTTGTGTTGCAGGGAGGCGAAGACCCATGGTTTACCGACGAGCGGTTGATTCCTATAGTGCAGGAGTTGCACAGGCGTCATCCAGACTGTGCCATCACGTTGTCGTTAGGCGAGCGTAGCTATGAGAGTTACAAGGCGCTTCGGGAGGCGGGGGCTGAGCGATATTTGTTGCGCCACGAGACCGCCAACGAAAACCATTATGCTCAGTTGCATCCAGTTGAGATGTCGTTCAGCCATCGGATGCAATGCTTAAGCCATCTAAAAGCATTAGGTTATCAGGTGGGATGCGGTTTTATGGTAGGTTCGCCGGGCCAGACCATCAGCACTTTGTACGAAGACATCCAGTTTGTCCACCATTTCCAGCCTGCTATGGTAGGTATAGGTCCGTTTATCCCTGCATCGGGTACCCCGCTGGAACAATACTTATATGACGCATCCGTCCCCGAATCGATAGCCAACACGGTGGATGTTACGTTGCGCTTGCTGGCTATTATCCGCCTGCTACATCCAAGGGTGTTGCTGCCTGCTACTACGGCATTGGCTACGCTGCATCCACAGGGGCGAGAGATGGGGTTGCAATCGGGTGCCAACGTAGTGATGCCCAATCTCTCACCGATAGAGAGTAGGTCTAAATATAGCATCTATAACAACAAGGCATCGTTGGGAAATGAAGGAGCCGAGGCAGCCGAGGCGACGCGTAGGCAGCTGGGAAAAATTGGTTTTGATGCCTCGCCCGACAGGGGGGATATGGTGTGATATAGTGCAGGTAAATTATTTAATTTATTTGATGATATGAAAAAGATTCTTTTTGTCTTAATGGCAGTTGTATTGTTTGTGGCATGTGGGTCGAAATCCACCATTACATTCAATTGTGATATTCCTGGATTTCAAGGTCAAACGGCTTATCTGCATGTGTTGGGCGATGGAGACAGTTTGATGCGCAGTTTCCATCTGACCGACTCGGCTGTTTTGACCGATGGCAAGGCTGTATTCTCTGTGAAGGTAGATCAACCTCGTTTTGCTTATATCGTAATGGGAGGTAATCCCGTTTCTTCGCTGTTTGTAGAGGAAGGCGAAGTGGTGTGTGATGCCAACAACAATGCTTCTCACGGCACTCCGCTCAACGACAAGCTTTCGGCGGTGGTAGATCGGGTAAATGCGCTGAGAGAGTCGATTCAGACCGACTCGGTGCCAGATATGCGTCAGGTGATTTTGGACGGGATGAATATCTATCTGGAGGTCTTCAAAAGCAATGCCGACAACGCCTTGGGAGAGTTGATGTTGCAGAGCTATTTAGGAATGGGATTTCAAGCGCAGGTTTTGACGCTCGAAGATATTGATGCAGCACTTGAACTTGCTCCAGAGCGGGTGCGTCAGTATCAAGACGTTGTAGAGATGCGTAATATGCTGGCTGAGATGGAACGTACCAGCGAAGGCAACGATTTGGTAGATATTGAAGGTATTGATCCCGCTACGCATCAGTCGGTAAAACTGAGCGATTTGGTGGCAGGCAAAGTGGCTGTAGTGGATGTGTGGGCATCGTGGTGTGGCCCTTGCCGTGAGGAGATAAGCAATTATTTGCTTGCTATCTGGCGCAAATACTCCAGCCGTGGAGTGGCTGTGGTAGGAGTTTCGGTGGACGAGTCGGCTGATAACTGTGCGAAGATGGTAAGTCAGTTGGGCATTACCTATCCCGTGATGATGGACACTGCCAAGGTGTGTGGCACTACCTATGGCATACAGAGCATTCCGCATATCATGCTTGTTGATGCTCAGGGAAAGATAGTGAAGCGGGGACTTCGTGGTGATGATATTGAGAAAGAGTTGTTAAAGCTGATAGCGCAATAGTGTCAGCCTTTGTAAAATTGCAAACTGTATTATATTACACAATTATGAAGAAAATATTTGTATCCGCATTGTTGCTTGCCGTGGGGACTATGGCTATGGCGCAGTCTCAGCAAGGGGGCATTAGCAGCGATATGATGTCGCAGATTAAGAAGTCTTATACGGGTAATGCTACCGACAAGGCTTTGCGTAACATCATGGTAACTACCAGCCCTGCTAAGTTGGCTGTGAATTTCGACAACGAAACGGCTTTTAACAGTCATTTCTCACACAAGGTTAACAGTCAGGCCATTACCGACCAGAAGCAGAGTGGCAGATGTTGGATGTTTACTGGTCTTAACGTATTGCGCAGCAAGGCTATCCATAAGTATGGGCTGCCTGCCAACTTCCAATTTTCACAAGCCTATCTGTTTTTCTACGACCAGTTGGAAAAGTCCAACTTGTTTCTACAGGCTGTGATAGATACCTATAAGAAGTCGTGGGATGATCAAGAGGTTGTATGGCTTTTCCAAAATCCGCTTTCGGATGGTGGCCAGTTTACAGGTGTGGCTAACCTGATAGACAAGTATGGTTTGGTGCCAGCAGATGTCATGCCAGAGACTTACAACACCAACAATACCTCATCGATAACGAGTTTGATCAAGCTCAAGTTGCGCGAGGATGGGTTGGAGTTGCGTACCATGGCAGCCGAGAAGAAGATGACGGCTCAAAAGCTCAACGACCGCAAGACCGCGATGCTTTCTGAGATTTACCGTATGCTGGCACTTGCCTTTGGAGAGCCTCCTGCTCAGTTTAGTTGGACGCAAAAAAATGCGAAGGGCGAAGAGGTCTCTACCGAGAGTTATACGCCAATGTCGTTTTATGAGAAATATGCCAAGCAGGATTTCAGCACCTATTATATGGTTATGAACGACCCTACTCGTGAGTACTACAAGGTGTATGAGATTCAGTACGACCGTCATGTGTATGACGGGCAAAACTGGCGTTATCTCAACCTCCCCATGGAGGACATAGCCCCCATGTGTATTGCCTCTATCAAAGACAGCACGATGATGTATTTCAGTTGTGATGTAGCCAAATTCCTCAACCGCGATAAGGGATTTATGGATATGAATAATTTTGACTATGAGAGCTTGTTGGGGACTACCTTTGGTATGAACAAGGAGCAACGCGTGCGTACCTTTGCCAGCGGCAGCAGCCATGCCATGACGCTTTGTGCCGTTGACCTTGACGCAGAAGGCAAGCCAACCAAGTGGATGGTCGAGAACAGCTGGGGCTCAAGTTATGGTCATAACGGCTTCTTGATTATGACCAACGAGTGGTTCAACGAGTATATGTTTCGTGTAGTGTTGGAAGACAAATATATTCCAGTCAAGTTCCGCGACATGCTTAAACAGCAGCCCATCATGCTTCCTGCATGGGATCCGATGTTCGCTCCCGAGCAGTAGTTGATGCAAACAAACTTAAATTACAAATAACAATAAAAGTAACCGTATGAAAAAAATCTTTGCTATTTTGGCAGTTGTTGCACTTTGTGCACCTGCATTTGCGCAAGAGGAGAACAAAGAGTCGGAGAAGAAAGACTCTGGCTATGTGTTTACTGACATCAAGGTTCTCCCAATCACATCCGTCAAAGACCAGAACCGTGCAGGTACCTGCTGGTGCTATAGCGGCTTGTCGTTTATAGAGAGCGAGTTGCTCCGTATGGGCAAGGGTGAGTATGACCTCAGTGAGATGTATGTAGTGCATCACACCTATCAGGATCGCGCCATGAAGTCTTTCCGTACCGATGGTGAGACCAGTTTTTCGCAAGGAGGTGCATTCAGCGATGTTATCTGGACAATGAAGTATCATGGTTTGGTGCCTGAGCAGGAGATGCGTCCAGGTGTTATGTATGGTGATACCCTCTCAAATCACGGCGAGCTCTCTACCCTGACCAATGCAATGGTCAAAGCCGTTGCCAAGGATGTGAAGAATGCCCAAATCGGTTCAGATAGCGTGATGCTGTGGACCAAGGCGGTAAAGGCTGTTCATGATGTCTATTTAGGCAAATGCCCTGAGACTTTTACCTATGAAGGCAAGCAATATACTCCTCAGTCGTTCTACGAGATGTTGGGTCTTAATGCTGACGACTATGTGAGCATAACCTCATTTACACATCATCCTTTCTACAGCCAATTCGTGATTGAAGTCAGCGACAACTGGCGTTGGAGTCTTAGTTATAATGTAACCATTGATGAGCTTACCGAGATTATGGACTATGCTATCGACAACGGTTATACCATTGCTTGGGGTAGCGATGTTAGCGAGGATGGTTTCCGTAAGGGTGTCCGCAAAGGATACTGCGTATTGCCAGACCTTGAGGCAACTCGCGAGCAGGGTAGCGATATGGCACATTGGACAGGTCTGACCAAAGAGGAGCGTGCCAAAGAGGCATACGAGCACCCCACACCACAACGTTGGGTAAGCCAGTATGAGCGTCAGTTGGGCTACGACCAGAAGACCACTACCGACGACCATGGTATGCACATCTATGGCAAAGCCGTTGACCAGATGGGCAATGAGTACTACAAAGTGAAGAATAGCTGGGGTGATGTTTATGAGTATCATGGCAGTTTCTATGTAAGCAAGGCATTTGTCCGTTACAAGACGATGAACTATGTGGTTCACAAAGATGCCATCCCTTCACATATCAAGGCTAAGTTAGGCATTGAGGACAAGACTGCACAACCTGCTAAAAAAAATAAGAAAGGTAGAAAATAATATTTTCCTTTGACACAAACGCAAAAGGGTGCAGACTTATGTTTACACCCTCTTGTGTTTGTTTTTTGGAAAGGTAGGCGTTGTATTTACAAGCCGTTTTCCTTGTTTCGGCATTGCTCAAACAAGAGGTAATAGAAATGTTTTTCAAAATTGAGAATAACAACCATGAAAAAACTTCTTTTCACATTTTTGGCATTTGCCAGCTTGGTACTGCCGTTCACAGCTTGCAGCGACGATGACACGATACTGCCGCAGCAGCGGAGCAGCAGGAGGTTG
>JAGHVA010000139.1 GCA_018064565.1 Candidatus Colimorpha onthohippi | reverse complement strand
CTAATATGTAAGATGGTCTCCTCGCTTGCCTGCTGGTGTGGCGGTAGCAGAGGGTGTACTTTTTGTCCTATTCTTTCTTTTGGTGTCGGAGTCCAGGTTGTTGCTGGCGGTGCGGTACGATATCAGAGTAGTGGGCGGCATGATGTGTCCGCTACGGGTGTTACATATACCGCTACGGGCAGCTACAGCAGCGGTGTGGATGGCCGTAACGGTGCGGGAATGCTCACCTTGCAGTTGCGGATTCACACTGCTTCCATAATAGCGTCAGCGCAACTGCAGTAGTGTCAACTGTAATATTGATTAAACATTGATTAAATGGAATTACAACAAAAATATAACTAATATGAAAACAGTCAAACTTTTTTTCTCGCTCATTGTTGTAGCGATTGTATTTATTGGAAGTTGTATGCTTTCTGGTTGCAAAAAAGACGATTCAGAAGATTCTGTTTCTAACTCGCAAAAAGATGACAACGTGGCATTGCCAGGATTGTTCTCGGTGGCGGAAGGCAAGCAGGTGCGCTTTGCACCAGGAAATTTGCAATACACCACCACTGGTACACACGCTTGCGCAGATAGCACCACCAAGCCTGGCACATGGCGCTTTGCAGAGCATCAGTACGACTATGTGGGCAGTGCATCACAAAATGGACAAAATAGAAACGTTGCCTCCGGCAATGTGTCTGGCAGTGACAATGCGAATATCAGTAGCAGTTACACTGGTTGGATAGACCTCTTTGGGTGGGGCACAAGCGGGTACAACGGCTGCAATCCGTACCTAAGTTCCACAACTGACGGTGATTATGGTCCCTTATCAGGCGATATAGCAGGCACCAATTATCACTGGGGTGTCTATAATGCCATCAGCAACGGTGGCAATGTGGCAGGCAAGTGGCGGATGCTGACCAATGATGAGTGGAACTACCTATGTAATACCAGAACCGAAGCCTCCTCCAAGTGTGGTCTTGCCACGGTGAATGAGGTACAAGGGATGGTGTTTCTGCCTGACAGCTGGACAACGCCTGCCAGCTGTACGTTTACATCTGGTTATGATAACGGCTGGACGACCAATAGTTACACCACCACGCAGTGGGAGGCTATGGAGGCGGCTGGTGCGTTGTTCTTGCCTGCCGCAGGCGACCGTAAGGGTACTACGGTCGGCGATGTGGGCAGCTTCGGCAACTATTGCTCTTCGACGGTTTGCGTTGGTAGTAGTAGCGGTGCGTTCCGCCTAGCCTTCGGCAGTGGATACCTCTACACGGGCTTCAACTATCGCACTTGCGGTCATTCTGTGCGGTTGGTGTGTGTAGAGTAGTGTTCGCCCAGAACTTGATTTTCCAAAGCGAGAGCCACTGTTCTGCGCCAGCACCGCAGTACCATTAGAAACTCCGAAGTTTTCACTAAAAACCGAGTGTTGCCATTGGCAGCACTCGGTTTTTAGGTAAATGAATCTGATTTATAGCCTTTCGTTATTTTTTATCTGCAAACGCTGTTTTCTGTATATTTTTATGCTTCTGTAATTATTTCATCCGTCTCATGGTTCGAGTTGCCACCGGGCGGTGCATCCGTTGCGCCATTCGGAGCAGCCTAATGCGGTCTTGCCTTTGATGACGTGCCCTTTGCCGCACACGGGGCAGATGTCGCCCTCTTTGGGTGGTGTCGATACCGCTGTAGTTGTCTTTTTTTTGCGAGGAGTGCGCGGCTTGGCTTTCTTGGATGCTGATTCCTTGCTTTCGTTGCCCTTGCTGTTGGTTGTGGGGGCTGGTGCTGCTACGCGACGGTCGGTTGGGTCGCTCTTAACCTGCTGCACAATGTCCCACACCATCTGCTTCAACTCGTTGATAAACTGCTGTGAGTCGTATTTGTGTAACTCAATCTCACGCAGTTTTTTCTCCCATTGCCCAGTCAACTCGGCACTTTTGAGCAGCTCTTCTCGGATAATCTTGATGAGGTCGATGCCCGTAGGGGTGGCTATCAGATTTTTGCGCTCTTTTTGGATATAGCCGCGCTTGAACAGTGTCTCTATGATGGCAGCACGGGTAGAAGGTCGTCCTATCCCATTCTCTTTTAGAGCATCGCGCAACTCTTCGTTTTCAACGAATTTGCCTGCCGTCTCCATGGCTCTAAGCAGCGATGCTTCAGTATAGGGCTTAGGCGGAGTTGTCCATTTCTCGGTGAGGGTTGGCGTATGAGGTCCGCTCTCGCCTTTCTTGAACTCGGGCAGCACCTGGTCGTCATCAGGCTTCTTCGACTCATCGGTAGCGTCGGATTTTTTTTGAGGAAATACCACATGCCATCCAGGGTCGGTAATCTGTTTGCCTGTGGCTTTGAATTGCTGTTGCCGTTGGTCATCGATGGGTACAGAACCCGTAACCTTGGTGGAGAGGAACTGGCAGTCGGGATAGAAGGCAGCGATAAATCGGCGAGCTACAAGGTCATATACTTTTTTTTCGTTGAGTGTTACATCACCATTGGCAGGATTGACGCCTGTGGGTATGATGGCATGGTGGTCGGTAACTTTGCTGCTGTCAAATACTTTCTTGCTTTTGTTTAGCGGCTTGCTCATCAGCGGTTGTACCAAAGGTGCATAGGGTTGCAAACCCATCAATATTTGTGGACATTTGGGGTAGATGTCGTCGCTTAGATAGGTGGTGTCAACGCGTGGGTAGGTGGTGAGTTTCTTTTCGTATAGCGACTGGATATACCGGAGCGTCTCGTCGGCCGAAAAACCGAATTTTTTGTTGCACTCAACCTGGAGTCCAGTTAGGTCGAACAGTCGGGGTGGAGCCTCTGTTCCTTTCTTGGTGCTGACTGCTGTTATGGTAAACGGCTGTAGGCGGATAGCATCAAAAATCTGCTGCCACTCTTCTTGGCTGCGTTTGATGGCGGTAGTGGCGTCTTGTCCCTCTTGATCTTCGTCGTCAAACGCACTGAAAAGTGTGTCTCGATATATGGTGGCAAGCACCCAATATTGCTGAGGCTTGAAATTGTTGATTTCCAGCTGACGGTTGACGATGAGTGCCAAAGTGGGGGTCTGCACCCTCCCGATGCTGAGCACCTGACCGCGGCCAGGGCGGTAGCGCAAGGTGTAGAGCCGTGTAGCAATCATACCTAAAAGCCAATAGCCGATAGCTCGGCACATTCCAGCCTCATATAGTCTCTGATAGTCGTATTGGGGTTTGTGTGTTTGGAATCCATCCCGGATGGACAACTCGGTGAGCGCCGCGCGCCCCAG
>JAGHVA010000232.1 GCA_018064565.1 Candidatus Colimorpha onthohippi | reverse complement strand
GCTATGAATATGCCTGAGTATATGATGTTTATGATGTTTTTGAGTCTCTAATTTTTAAGCAATTCACAACCGGATGTTGTCGAACTGTTTGCGGCAGATTGATGTTTATGATGTTTTTGAGTCTCTAATTTTTAAGCAATTCACAACTCAGCAGCATTATACATCGCTGTCAGGCTTGATGTTTATGATGTTTTTGAGTCTCTAATTTTTAAGCAATTCACAACGGTTTTTGTACCGCTGAACGGATTATTTTTGATGTTTATGATGTTTTTGAGTCTCTAATTTTTAAGCAATTCACAACGTTGCAAACCGCTTTAAACGTCCTTGCAAAGGTACAACAAATTGCCTAATCTTGCAAAAAAAAACTATTACTTTATACCATTTATTTATCATTGATCGTTTTCGCCCAAATTTTAGTAACCTTTTCGAAGTTGTACACGTATGCACACAAATTACTCAGACGTAACACACTAAATAACAACAAAGCAAGTATAAAAGTCTGTACAAAACGTAAACAAGATTGGCTTCCTCGTTGCTCTAATCAACGAGGAAACTTCAGCCGAAAAAGACTGGTGGGTAACCGCTATTCTTTATGCCATGTTCCACAACAGACCTATCAACGATAACATGCCGAAATCTCATTTTTTTTGCCACTTTTCGGTAACTTATCAGCGATAACATGCCGAAATCTCATTTTTTTTGGCACTTTTCGGCAACTTATCAGCGATAGCTTGCCGATATCTCATTTTTTTTGGCACTTTTCGGCAACCTATCGCAAGTAAAATAAAAAAATGTGCGTATCTTTGCAAAAAAAAAGAGAAGACATGAAAATCATCGGAAGGGAAAAGGAACAAAAAAAACTACAAGAAATAATAGCCTCGACGGAATCGGAGTTCGTAGCCGTATATGGCCGACGACGCGTTGGTAAGACATACCTCATCCGACAGATGTTTAAGGATAACCTCGCCTTCAGCCATACAGGAATTGCCAACGCAGACAAAAGGACTCAGTTGAGCCGTTTCTGCAACTCGTTAAGCAACTATAGTCAGTCCATCAAATCAAAACCGACCACATGGTTTGCGGCATTTGACCTCCTCAAGCAATATCTCGAAAGGCTTAGCGACGACAAGAAAATAATATTCCTCGATGAGATGCCATGGATGGACACCCCAAAATCTAATTTTCTCAGTGCCTTGGAAAATTTTTGGAACGGATGGGCTGCCACACGTGGCGACATTATCCTAATCGTCTGCGGCAGTGCCACGTCATGGATAATAAATAAACTCATCCGCAACCATGGTGGGCTACACAACCGCATAACAAAACAGATACATCTACAACCATTTTCACTGTATGAGTGCGAGCAGTATGCTTCGTACAAAAAACTCGGCATGGGACGTCAAGCTGTCCTTGAAACCTACATGGCACTTGGTGGCATACCATACTACTGGAACCAATTGGAAAGATTCAACAGCGTAGCACAAAACATGGATTGTCTCTTCTTCAACGAAAATGCGACGCTCAAAGATGAATACAATGCGCTTTTTGCATCGCTTTTTGCAAAACCAACGCCTCACATTGCCATAGTACGAGCACTATGCAACAAAAAAATCGGCATGACGCGCAACGAAATACTACAAAGCACGCATCTTACGGACAATATCGTCTTCCGTCAAGCCTTGGCGGAATTGACGCAATGCGGGTTTATACGTCAATACAACTCCATAGGTAAAAAGGTCAAAGAAACAATATACCAAATCATTGATTTCTATATTCTCTTTCATCACCATTTCATCGAAGGGCAGCGCTCCTCTGATTCCAACTACTGGTCTCACCATATAGGTCAACCTAAAGTGACAGTTTGGTACGGCTTGGCATTTGAGAAAGTATGTCTCATGCACTCGGAACAGATAAAGCAAGCACTCGGCATCAGCGGCATTGCCTCCGAATGCTATGCTTGGAGGACTCCAGCCAACGATAACCATCCTGGCGCTCAGATAGACCTGCTCATAGACCGCAGCGACAAGGTGATAAACATCTGCGAGACAAAATACCACAAGGTTCCATTCTGCATCGACAGAGATTATGCTTCCGCTCTCCAACAAAAAGCAGACATATTCCGCAACGTCACAGCCACACGCAAGGCTATACATATCACTATGATAACAGCCAACGGGCTGCAACACAACGAATACTGGCAGACAGTACAACAAGAACTTACCATCGACCAACTCTTTTTGTCATAGGCTAAAAGAGCATCCCAAACGTTTTCTTTTTAGGCATCAACCCAAAAGCAACTTATCGGGACACACCTATCGCTAAAAGTTCAAATAGGCAAAGGTATCGCTACTCCCGACTCCGTCTAATACGCCACCCGTGTGTACTAATGGGTGGAGGAAGTGTGCCATCATCGTAGAGACGTGGCATGCTGCGTCTCCAAGGGTGATGCCTACCCCCCTCTGTAACACAGCAGGCTGAACGCATGCTCCTCAAACAATCGACCCGCTACTTCTTTGATGTCTTGTGATGTAACCGACAGTATGTCGCGGCTCATCTCCTCGATTGTATCTACATGGTCGTAGTTTAGATAGGCTTTTCCGATGCTCTGCATCTCGTTCATACCGAGGTCGTTGGTAATGGCCATCTGTCCTATGTACTGACGCTGCGCCGCACGAAGCTGCTGCATGGTGATGGGTTCGGACACCATCTTTGCTAACTCTCTTTTTATCAACTCTACCACCCGCTCTACAGCATCTGGCTCGGTACCCGCATATACATAAAACAAGCCCGCATCACAAAACGGGACATACTGCGACTCTATGGTATAGCAAAAGCCATACCGCTCCCGTATGGCCACATTGAGCCGCGAGTTCATGGCTGGACCTCCCAAGATATTATTGATTAGCGAAAATGCCACCTTGCTGTCGTCATAAAGCGAGGGGGCTGCACACCCCAACAACAGGTGCGCCTGATGGGTTCGACGGCTGATATACCGCTCAAACGGCTGCGGCACTGGCACCTCGACCCGACGTTGCGGCGACTCGCGGCACTCCCGACTACCAAAATAGCGTTCGCACATACGTAGCAAACGGTCGAACGAGATGTCTGCCACCACACTGATTACCATCTTTTGTGTTGTGTAATGCTGGTTGAAGAAATCTGCCACCTGCTGCGATGTAAAATGCCGTACATTCCGCTTGCTGCCCAAGATATTGTGCGCCAACGGATGCGCACCATATATCTGATCTTCAAATTCATCGAAGATTAAATCCGACGGCATGTCGCGGTAACTGCTTATCTCCTCGACTACTACTTCGCGCTCTTTTTCCAACTCCGATTCGGGAAATACTGAGTTGAACAGCACATCGGAAAACAACTCAAGACACCTGCCTAAATGCTCTACCAACGATGAGGCATATATGCAGGTCTCCTCTTTGGTGGTGAACGCATTGAGTTCACCACCTACGCCATCAATACGGTTAAGGATATGATACGACCGGCGGTGTGTGGTGCCTTTGAATATGGAATGTTCTATAAAATGAGCCATGCCCTGCTCGTGCTCCAACTCATCGCGCGACCCCACGTTGATATACACTCCCGAATAGGCTACAGCCGACGACACCCTTTTGAAAACAATCCGGATGCCATTGGACAATGTATGATACTGATATATATCCTTCTGCATATTTATTTTTCAATTCAATTCGCCAATTGTCCTCTTTTAATACACGCTATAGTATAATTACTGGCGCTCATAAAAAAAGACTATCGGCACGGTACAAAACAAGATGCCTGCCAGCGTATCGAGCGTATCCTCCGACACAAACGACACCAACACAATAACGATATAAGCCACCACCAGCGGTGCTCGTTCGGTGCATCTGCGGATGCGCACCCTGCCGAAGAAAAATGCCATCAATACTATGCCTACCAACCCCACTGCAGCCAAAAATGTGATATACTGGTTGTGTATGTGCTTCTGCGTACCCGCCAACTGCGACTTAGTCGCTTCTAAACGAAGATGGCTCTCGCTTGCCACATCGCCTATACCTACCCCTATCAATGGGCTGCCTGCCCACACGCCTAACCCATTTATCCACAAGGCAATGCGCTCGCCCATCGACGAGCCCACCAGCTTGCCATACACTCTGTACTGCTCCCACTCAAACAGCCACTGATAGACCATCCTACGGGGACTCTGCTCCACATAGACACAATTGGCAATACCCTGCTCTACATAACGGATATCCTGCTGAGTAAGACCTGTTAACCCTGCGCTGTCTTTTGTCAGCCCTTTGCTGTTAAGATACCTCACCAACGTGGGATAGACTGTATAGCCCGTAGCGGTAGTGTCGTAGAGCGACATGCTGCTATAACGATGCCATTGCGACTTCAACTCCTCCGTGCAAAGGTAATTGGACACCGGTGCCCCATTCTCGACACAACCCTTCGGCTGATGGGTATATGGGTTGCCTCGTAGTGTATATTCTGGCAACGGCGAAGCCGCCAACCGATTATCTTGATAATAATATTCAACACCGTAATATACCACCATGCCCACTACGGCGGCTATACCTGCCACCACTCCCCAACAGACGATATTGCGCAAACGCCTATCCTCAATCCGCCACCGAAACATATACACCTCCACAACCAATACCACCAGCAGCGCCACCGCAGCTGTGTAAGAGCGTTGCACATATAGAAACAGAAGCCCCCACAACACAAACAATGCCATCGATGCTGTCAAAAACAGCGTGCGCCTTGTAACATGGCGCAATGCGGTAAGCAGCTTGTGCATCACGATACATACAACAAGACATACGTTGAGCGAAAACCGGATGTGCGACACAAACGGTACCAGCTGCCTATAGGGCAAACCTGGCATTGCAACATAGCGCACCATGGCTATCAACGACACCACCAATACCGCCAACACATATAAGCAAACCACAATCCACCGTTCGCGAGCGGCAAGCGGTGGGGAGGTGAGCACCACCAATGGAACCACCAACAACGGAAGCGCACACCTCAATTCATGCAATGCGCAGATGCTGTCGGCACTCCATATAATCGATACCAGCAACAAGCCCCACATTACCAAAAAAGCCTGAAGCAGGTGCCGACTACCAAAAGCAGAAAATTTCTGACGCCAACCTCCCTCTACTACCCAGTTTACCAACAGCAGAAACCAACTGAGGTTAGCCAAGAATACAGATAGATTCATGCTGACCGCCAGAAGGCATAACAACGCAATATATATTTTCCGATGTAATGCGGTACGCAACATTGGTTTGCAATTGAATCAAACAAGACCTACAGATCTGCCGCAATACGGCAACCTATAGCCTCTGCCCTACCTACGGGAAGTTTTACTTATGCAACAGTTTGTTATACTGCGGCACATCACGCATTACCTCTACCGCCTTCTGAACATCTTTGTCGGTGGTAATCATACCCTCTGTTCTACCCCGCTCGTAATAGTATCGTGTAAGCAACTCACTCTTGAGCATGTCGCTAATCTCACCTTTATAACGATATAAGTCCTCTTTCTTGTCGTTGGTAAACTTCTGTTCCATAGCGGTGAGGTCGGTCTCTATAGCTTGTAGATACTGCTCTTCTTCTGCCACCTTTTTGAGTTCTTTGATCATTTTCTCGGTGATGGTAGTGTATGTGTAGTCCTTGTCGGACAGATAGTTGACAAAATCCGAATAAATCTCATCGGTAATTTCAAAACGTGATGGGGGGGCTATGGTGTCGTGCTGCTTCACAAAATGGGTCGCATAGTTGAAGATATGGAATTTGGTAAGTAGCGATGCGGCTATGCCCGACATAAACTCGTCTTTGGTTTCCACATCTGGCTCAATTCCAAATCCGTCATATACCGTGCGCCCGTTGCGAGTCTGGAACGCTGTCTTGAGCGAGTCTGGAACCTTGGTAGCTCGCCCATTCTCATCTTTATGGCTGTAATCCAACGCCTGGATACAACGCCCCGATGGTATGAAATATTTTGACACCGTGACTTTCATCTGGCAGTTGTATGCCATCGGCAGTATGTTTTGTACCAATCCTTTGCCATACGAACGACTTCCTATGATAACAGCTCTGTCAAAATCTTGCAGACTGCCACTCACAATCTCGCTTGCCGAAGCGCTGTACCCATCGATCAACACCGCCACGGGTATTGAGGTATCTACAGGGTCTCGCCGCGTACGGCTGGTGATATTTTTCGATGCCACCTTGCCCTTGGTCTCAACCACCGTCTCGCCTTTTTTCACAAATATATTCACGATATCCACAGCCTCATTCATCAATCCGCCGCCATTGCCTCTCAAGTCAAGAATAATGCCTTTCAGCCCTGGCCGTTGAGATATCAACTCCTGCACAGCAGTGCGAACCTCGGCTCCTGACCCTTGCGTAAACTCGTTCAGCTTCACATAGCCAAAATCAGTCTCTACATAACCGTAATACGGCACCGCCTTGAGTTGTATCTCCTCACGCATGATGGTCTTCTCTATCACTTTGCCATCACGCTCTACTCCGATAGTTACACTGGTTCCCGCCTGACCACGCAAGGCACTGCTTACATCACTATTCTTCTTACCCTCGGCGCTCTGCCCGTCAATGCTCACTATCTTGTCGCCAGCACGAAGTCCCGCCCTGTCAGCAGGAAGCCCCTGATACGGTTCGGAAATAAACACATCTTTGCCCTGCTGTTGTATCAACGCTCCTATACCTCCATACTGCCCCATAAGTTGCAGCCGCACATCCTCCATATCGCTTTCAGGATAATAGTTCGTATAAGGATCCAACGACGAGAGCATTGCATCAATGGCTTTCTTCATCGTCTTTCCTGGATCGACATCATCCACATAATACTGATGGATATTTTTGTAAACATTGGCGAAAATCTCAAGATTCTTCGAAATCTCAAACCCTTTGTCTTCTTGCGCTCCAACGCCCAAGACAACCAAAGCCATGGCTGATAACAATAAACAGCGTTTCATCTCTTTTTGTTCCTTTTTTTTCAACAGACGTTTTCTCGCCTCGGCATACAAGCAAGCTTGTCTGCGCTCGGCTTATCGAAAGCAATCACATATATATATGATTTAATAATCGGTTACCTATCAGTGTGTGGTCATCTGCCATTCAGCAAGACACTATCTTCGTCCTCTTGCACAAAACGATCTATCTGCAAATCATCGGGAGACACAAACCACACGATATCACCAACCTCAAAAAGAATATCTGCATCAGGATTTACAATATACTCATCTTTACGTTCTATAGCAATAATCAAACCGTTATGCTTGAGCCTGAATGAGGAGTCGCGCAAACGACAGCCACACAGAGGCTTATCCTCCTTTACCTCGTAACGATAGATATTGACATCGTTGCCAGGATAATCGCGCACAAGCAAATCAGGCTCCACCTCGGCATCCGCACGGAAATGAGACACCTGCTCCTCCGACCCTATCACCGTCAAACGGTCGCCAGGCATCAACAACGCATTCCCATCTGGGAGCGTAATCCGCTCCCCGCCCCGCTCTATGGTTACCAAACTAATGTGATAATTATTACGCAAACCACTTTGTTTTAACGTCTTGCCAATAAATTTTGAATACGGTGATACATTAACTCGCTCCATACAGAACAACTGCTCCATCGACGCAGGTATCTTGAATGAATTTTGATTCTGACGCTTGTTGAAATTGGTAACAAAACGCGATTCTATGCGATTGTAAAACTTAGTTGTACGACGCGATGTAATGACCACTATCAGCACCAACACTGCAAGCGCCAATACAAATCCTAAAGCCAGATGCACATAACGAGCCAATACCATTCCTACAAAAAATATCGCAACAAAGTAGCGCAGCAACACCACTGGCATTACCATCACCAAACTGCGATGCGACCCAGACAACATCTTTAGCAGCGAGGTATTGCTACCCCTGTTGCGCACCAATGCCCACACAAAAGGAGACATCACCAATAGGGTACCTACAGCACCCGTAACATTTGCCCACACATCAGCAACCCCCAACTCCGCAAACAACGACAAGAGCCATGGACGCAAGGTAAACGAAGACAACAACACTATGGCAGCCAATACCACTCCATAAATAACGATATTGATCAGGCTCTTTTTGACATACCGCCGCCCCCAATCTTCATTGCTTGCACTGGACGAAGAGTCTGCATACCGCTGTAATGCCGACCGAAATCGTTCGGGCAACCGCGGATAAAGCCATTGATAGGCAGGCAATCCTGCCTTTATCATATAGGGTGTAACAAATGTTGTGATAATGGAAACCGACACTATAATGGGGTAGAGGTTTGGCCCTATCACCCCAAAACTCAAACCTAACCCCGCTATGATAAACGAGAACTCACCTATCTGACAAAAACAGAAACCACTCTGCATAGCGGTCTTGAGCGGCTTGCCACTCAAGAGTATTCCCAATGTCGCTGCCGTCGATTTGAAAAGAACCACAGTAGCTGCTATAACCAATATCGGAACTATGTACTTAACCAAAACAATAGGATCGACCAGCATGCCTACCGACACAAAAAAGATGGCACCAAACAGGTTCTTGACAGGTGTGATGATGCGATGTATGGCATCTGCCTCTATTGTCTCTGCCAATATTGCACCCATCAAAAATGCTCCTAATGCCGTCGAGAAGCCTGCATACGAAGCCAGCACCACCATGCCAAAGCAAAGTCCTATCGCTACGATGCAGAGCGTCTCCTCGGTCATAAAACGACGCATCCACTTGAGGAATGTCGGTATCAAATAAATGCCAAACAGGAAACACACCACCAAAAAGAACGCCAACTTTACCAGACACAACACCAGTTGCCCCCCATCAAAACTCTTGCTAACTGATAGCGTGGAGAGCAACACCAACAGAAGTACCGCTACTATATCCTCTACCACCAACGCTGCCGTTACTGTGCCTGTAAATTTCTGCTGCTTGAACTTCAAGTCATCAAACGACTTGATGATAATCGTTGTAGATGATATGGACAACATGCAACCCAAAAAGATGCACTCCATCTCCGAAAATCCCAGCATCTTGCCCACCGAACTACCCACAAGAAACATCACCGCCAACTCGGTAAGGGCGGTGATAGCACCAGTGGCTCCTACTTTTTTCAAACTCTTTACACTAAATTCCAAGCCCAACGCAAACATCAAAAACACGATACCAATATCACTCCAAACCCGGATATTGGTATCGTCGGTAATGGCTGGAAACCATGGAAAATAAGGTCCGATAAAAAAGCCTGCTACTATATAACCTAAGACCAAAGGCTGCTTAAGCCATTTGAATATAACTGTTACTACGCCCGCTGTAACAAGAATTATGGCTAAATCTAAAAAAATAGGAGGCATTGCTATAAAATATTATTCGTATTTATCTCGTTATCTCTTGACGCTCATTATGAAATACTACCACAACGGCATACACTACCAGCCAACAAACACTTTGTGTACTTTATATAACTATATACATCTACTTTTATTGCACCCGTAATTCATAAAACAACAAGTACTATGCTGAAAGTTAACTACCACACCCACTCTTGCTATTGCGACGGGAAAGGTGATCCCGAAGAATATGTGCAATATGCCATCCAACATCAGTTTACTCATTTAGGCTTTTCGGGGCATGCTCCTGTACCTTTTGCAAACACTTTTGCCATAGCAACAGACAGATATCTGGAATACTGCCAAAAAATACGACTATTGCAATCCAAATACGCTGACCAAATCTGCATCCGACTTGGTTTGGAGATAGACTACATACCTGGCGTAATGGAAGACTTTGACAGTCTGATAAAAAAAGGCAATCTGGACTACTATATCGGGAGTGTTCACCAAGTAAATAAGCCCAACAACGACCCTATGGATTTATGGTTTATTGATGGCAGCAAACAAGAACATTATGACGAAGGGTTACAGCATGTATTCGGGGGCGATATCCGTCAGGCTGTAGGGCAATACTTTGACCAAATCAACCAAATGATTGTAACCAAGCGTCCACCTATCGTTGGCCACTTTGACAAAGTGGTGATGCACAACCGCAACCGCTATTTTGACCCTGAAGAACAATGGTTTTTAGACTTGGCATTTGAAACCGCCGCGCTGATGCGCGAAAACGGCTGCATCTACGAAATCAACACTCGCGGACTCTATAAAGGTCGGTACACCGATTTCTACCCATCGCGTACTATCATCAAGCACCTTGCCAACCTCCGACTACCAGTTATAGTGGGAACCGATGCCCATCAGCCTGCCGATTTAGACCGTTTTGAAAAGGCTTACGAGTTTCTAAACGAAATCGGATACCCCGAGGTTGTATATGAAATATAAACTCTCGGAGTATCCTTATTCAATACCATTGCTATCAGCAACTATAACTCAATCAGTCTGCACCTCCACTCTGGAAATGCAACTTTAGATCCTGCAATTTTTGCTGAGCACGCTGAGATTCGCGAATTTCTTTAAGAACCTGCTTGGTCGAGAGCGGAAAGTCCGCATTCATCATCCACGCATAGTATGACGGTTCCACCTCAAACACCGATTGTACCGTCTTCCCTTTATGCTTACCAAAATTAAACACTGGCTGATGCTGCGCATTGTAAACTATATGCCCCACCAAATCTACCGTGGGAAATGTTTGACTAAATTTGCTCAATGCCTCCACATTATTGACTATAGGAGCTTTGATACAACCATCTTTATCTTCGTAATCTACACCCTGGTAGCGATCCAGTTGAGCCATAAGGACTTCACAAGTAGCAAGGGTGTCGGCATCCGCACTATGTGCATTGTCTAAATCCTTACTGCAATAAAACCGATAAGCGGCTTTCAGCGTCCGCTGCTCCATCTTGTGAAAGATATTCTGGACGTCAACCAGATGACGGTTGCTGAGGCTGAACGAATACCCAGCTCGAAGAAACTCCTCCACAAGCATGGGTACGTCAAACTTATTGGAGTTGTACCCTGCGAGATCCGCATCACCGATAAACAGCAACACCTCTTCCGCCAACTGACGGAACGAGGGCTTGTCGGCTACATCTGCATCAGATATGCCATGAATGGCAGTCGTAGGCTCTGGTATATGCACCACTATTCCCTGCTCATCTACAGGTTTCACTCGATAGACTCTCGTTTCCGATGTTCCATCCGGCATTACCTTATGGAAACACATCTCTACAATATGATCATGACCCACTACTACACCCGTTGTCTCAAGATCAAAAAAAACTAACGGTCTGCTTAAATTCAATTTCATAACAAATAGGTATGTTAAAACTTACTCTCTTGCCGCTGCATGAATACGCGACAGCGTACGCAATAGGGGTTCCACTAAGTCTAACCGCAACATATTGGCCCCATCAGATTTCGCATTTTGCGGGTCGGGATGTGTCTCAAAAAATATACCATCGGCAGGAATGGCAACCGCTGCCCGCCCTATCGTCTCTATCATCTCAGGATTGCCACCCGTAACTCCAGCCACCTGATTGGGACGCTGTAACGAATGCGTAATATCTACGATTACGGGAACTTGATTTCGCTGCATCTGTGGCACCGAACGAAAATCGACCACAAGATCTTGATACCCAAAAGTGGTGCCCCGCTCGGTAAGCATAACGTTGGAGTTACCAAAATGACGGACTTTCTCCACCGCATGAACCATTGCCTCGGGCGACAAGAACTGCCCTTTCTTGATGTTTACTACCTTGCCCGTTGCTGCTGCCGCTGCAAGCAAGTCGGTCTGCCTACATAGAAACGCTGGAATCTGAAGCACATCGACATACGAAGCTGCCATGTCGGCTTCCCGCTCATTGTGAATATCGGTAACAACGGGAATATCAAACTGACGGGATATCTCCCGCAAAATCCGCAACCCCTCGATGTCGCCAATACCTGTA
>JAGHVA010000280.1 GCA_018064565.1 Candidatus Colimorpha onthohippi | reverse complement strand
GTGTTGGTATGCACCGTGTGGCGGCTGGCTGCGCTGCCGCTACCATAATCCACCACTCCCACCGCAGCTCTTGGGTTGCCATAAGAGCCATAATAACAGGTTACACGGCACGAGCTGAAATCGGTAAAATCAGGACATTCACGATACTCGTAATCGCAGATAGTGCGAAACGACGGCGGAGGACATTCAGCGGCAGTGCACACCACTGTGTCGTTCCGATACACCCTATAATAGTATGTTGTGAGTTCGTCCAAGCCACGCAACACAAAAGGATGCGCCCGCGCATGAACCATATTTGACAAATTGTTTGGACTTGTACCATAACGTACAGTCCAAACATGCGTAGTGTCAGGATCTGACCAGTCCAGTTCCGCCTGCACTCCTGTGATGTTATACGCCTGATAATTGCCAACACCCTGATCTTGAACCGTTACAGACATCATCGAGGCACAACTATCACGCCCATCATCATTATAAGCGATGACAACACAGCCCGACACAGCCCGAATACTCGTAACTGTCCAATAGTTAGTATCCGTAAGACGCGCCAACCGAGTCTGCTGACCGACCGCTCCATCGTAGATTTCAAGAACGGCATGTCGGCTGCATGATGTGAACTGGATACTCACATCGAGAGCCTCGCCCATATTGCTGCATACCCTTACAGCGCCCGAAGCCCTCAATCCAAGTTTGCTGCTATCTACATCGCCATTACGAAAATAAAAATCACTAATATGTATATCTTCACCAGGACATACCGAATATGACAAGGTATCGCTTACTGGCATCACGATCATATTTTGCGCAAAACCTTGTAACGACAACAGAATTAGCAATATATATATATAGTACCTACCCAAATTAAAGACAAAAAACAATGCAAATATAACAAAATAATCTTATTATTGCTCAACCACATAGCAACAATAAGATTTACAACATCTTTTTATACCAACTCCAGTCATCTACTACCCAATTGACGGCATTACGGTGCAGACAAAAAAGAGACGGACAAGTACTGTTGTCCGTCTCTTTTGGTGACTCCTGCAGGATTCAAACCTGCAACCTTCTGATCCGTAGTCAGATGCTCTATTCAGTTGAGCTAAGGAGCCTACTTACTAACCGTTGTTAACGCTTGTAGAAGTAATTAAACTCTCAAACATCCTCCGTGAAAGCGGTTGCAAAGGTACACTCTTTTTTAATATCCACCAAATTTATTTTCAAAATTAGCATCTTTCCCTTATTTCCCAAACGCACAATAACATGTATATCACATTATTTCACCTCACCATCACAATGATAAATTTTTTCATACAGCAACTGCTTCAATGCGCTAAAATCATCATCATCCAACGGGTATTTCGACATAATTTGCATCTCGACAGGATTGGTCGCACCTGTATATGACGGCTGGAAATACTGTTGACTATTGGAAATCATACCCATTGACTTATAAAACTCCACTCTACGCTCCGACATTTCATCATGCACCAGTTCAACTTCACACACCACCTGACCTTCACACTGTGATAAGAAATTCAAAAACACAGCCTTACCCAATCCTTCACCTCGCAAATCCTCATCAATTGCGAAATGTTCTACATAGGCAAGCTCGCCAAAATCCCAATAAGACAAGATGCCGATAGGATCCCTATCGTCCGATTGTGTGGCGACAAAAAAATGAAAATGACTCTGATTACGATTCAACACCACCTCAAAGGGTGGTCGCTCCTCTTCGGGAAACGCTGACTCAAAAAGTTCACGCGCAAAATGCTGATGCCTTGAATTCGATAGCTCTGTAAAAGTTATCATTGTTCTATACTCTATATTGGTAATATGTGGTGGTAGATTATTCTATAAAATGAATTATTCTGTCAATATACACTACCCTATTCTGCATTAAACAGCGAAAATCCGTTAATATTAAGTCTTACAAACACAACGTGCTGCAACGCATACGCATCTGACTTGTTGTAGTCGGTATATACCGTTTGCGTATCATAGCAGCTGTAACCCAAATCAATACTTCCCGTACCTGGAATCACATAGCTCAACGCCAAAGTACCAAATCCGCCTATACCCAAACCACCTTGATTGACATACTCATAACTACCGATGCCTGCATACAAATCGTTATGCCCGCCCCAAACATCCAAAATGCTATAATTCGAACCTCCTATTTGAATGTCATGACTTTTGACTTTTGTATTGTTGAAATTGAAACCCAAGTCGGCTTCCAACTCAAAATTACCACCTAAGACAAACCGCTTGGAAATTGCAAAATCAATATATATTCTGCTCTCTACACCCGCTATCGGACAGTTGACGTAACGATCCTGATTGGTCATCACGCCTGCACCAGGCGCATTATACAGCAAAAACTGACCCGCTGCCGTTAGTTGTGAATAGTCAAACCTTAAAAGCCAACCCCAACCACTCGGATAGTCATAACGGATACCCAACCCTATTTGATAGGTCAACTTATAATACATATCGGGATATTCTGCGACCTCCAACTCATGATACGAACCTATACCTTGCAGATAGCCTTTGTTTTTGAGATTTTGCCACATCTGCTCGCCGTATGCTTGGCTATGGAATACCCGTTCTATAGTATTAGGACAGTCAGATGTACCTCTGTAAAAATTGGCTTGCTTGTCGTTGGGGACAAGCAGACCTGCATCCACAGAAACCGACAGTCCATCCAAACCAAACCCTTTAGTACGTTTATGTGCCTGCATTGGCAAGAGCAGCAGCATTAAGCAAATAAAAAACAAATACTTACGCACACATATAATCAATTATGACTATCTACTCAAATCTGATCTTGGATATTCCGTAATATATCAGCCAACAGCTGCTTAGCACGTAAAAGATGAACCTTTATCGTACCCAATGGGAGATTTAGACGCTCCGACATCTCCTCATACGAAAGCTCCTGGTAATAGCGCAATTCTATCACACTGCGATACTTTGGACTAAGTTGCTTTACCACCTCACGCAACTGCTCAGCCCTTTGCACCGAGATAATCGCCTCCTCGGGATTAGGGGTCGATGCTGGCATCCGATGGATCATTGAGGGAGACTCGTCATCGTCTTTCGCACTATCAATCGAGATTGTATTGATTCGATTTTTGCGGACATGGTCAATAAACGTGTTGGCGCCTATCGAAAACAGCCATGTACTAAAAGCATTGGTAGGCACATACAATTCCAACTGACAAAAAGCCTTACGAAAGGTCTCCATGGTCATATCATCGGCATCATCCGCATTGCCACACATCCTCAAAAGCATCAAGTAGAGCGTATCTTTGTAATACGACATCAACTTGGCATACGCCTGCTCATCGCCGTTATCTCGCGCAGCACAAACAAGTGCATAGTCTCTTTGAGACTTTTCGGTTTTGAGTTTGTTATCGCGATTCACAGCCATATAAAGCTATAACAGTTGATTGTATCACTCGTGCTCGCTCTGCTACACAAAACGTCGTTTTGTCTTGATTGGCGTAAGTGGCAAAATGATATTGGCTATGATGAAATATAACTCCAGCAACGGAGCTGCCCAATGAATATTTCCCAGACTAAAACTCTTGGAAACTTGCGCCACGCATACAATCTGCCACAAAAACTTAATCAGCAGAAGAGCCACTGGAATCACCCATGGTATCGTCAGGTTATTTACAAACATCATAACGCATGCTGCATAAAACAAGATTGTCATCAGCGGAGTCAATGAGATATAGGTACTGCGCCACGATGAATAGAGTTTGCGCGTTGCGATACGGTGACGTCGCAACAGATGCCACTCCTTAAAAGTCTCGGGTGCACTTACCTGCATCATCGACTTGTTGGTAATCACGTAATTGGTATTATGCTTGTTGGCGTTGTGGTTCACAAACAAGTCATCTGCCTCATCCGCCTCATCGTAAAATTGTATAAAAGCGCCCCTGTCAAAGAAAAACGAACGGCGATAAGACAAGTTCCAGCCACAACCCGTATAAGGAACATTGAGCGATGCTGCTGACAAAAAGCTACAGTGATATACCAAGTTGTCATATTTTTCCAGACAGCCTAACAGCCCCTTACGTACATTGAGATGTGTGTAACCCAGCACAATCTTGTCGTCATCGCTACGATAACCGCCCATGAGCGCAGTAAGCCAATTCTTGTCGCTCGGCACACACGCCGGCTCAACAAGGACTATCGTGTCGTACTTTGCCGAACGTATGCCTATAGACAACGGATATAACCGACTTTGAAACAAATTGATATCCTCACTCATACGAACACACTTCAGGTTCGGATACTGCGCCGAAAGCACCTTAAGCACAAATGGTGTATCATCGTGCGACTGATAATCCACAACCACGACCTCGAAGGTAGGATACGTTTGCTCCAACAACTGCACCAAATGCTCTCGCAAAAGGTTTGCTTGACTGGAAGCGACCACCACGATCGACACCTCTGGCTGCAGGTTGTGGTATTTTGAGGATGACTCCTGCTGACGCTGCTTTCTGCTCACCCTCATAAAGGTAACACCATAATACACAAATAGGTATATCAGTGTAACAACTGCCACCGAAAGCAGCACAATATTGTATGTTTCAGCAAAAACAAATGAGAAATTCATTTCGTGCGCACATTATTTCAAACTGCAAAGATACAAAAAAAAAGTTGTTGCTCAAAAAAAAAATATCTACTACCACGCCATTATGACATTTTAGCTCTGGGGTCTATCATCGCATAAAGCAAATCGGTGATGATATTGATAACCACCAGCAACACACAGATAAACAATATCGTTCCCATCACCACTGGGAAATCGTATTTCTGCAAGGCATCTACAACTACCACGCCCATTCCTTTCCAGTCAAACACATACTCCACAAACACTGCGCCCGCAAGCAATCCTGCCAGCCATCCCGATGCTGAGGTTACAATGGGATTGAGAGCATTGCGCAGTGCATGACGTATCAAGACACGCATACGTCCCAACCCTTTAGCGCGGGCGGTACGTACATAATTTTGCGACAGTGCATCCAGCATAGCATTGCGCGTAAGCTGCGTAAGCGTTGCCAACGGACGGATTCCCAATGTCAACGCTGGCAAAATCATATTGCGCAAATCTACATATTGCCCTGTCCCGTAGTCGTCAACGCTATATAGGTTGCCAAACATATTCAGGTGGGTAACATCAGCCAAGACATAGGCAAAAAGCCATGCGATAAGGATTGCGGCAAAGAACGATGGCAACGACATACCCAACGTAGAAACAAACAGCGACACACGGTCTATCCACGTGTCTTTATATACAGCCGACAAAACGCCAAGAGTGAGTCCCACCACCAGTGCCAGCAGCATTGCCACGAATGCCAGCACAGCCGTTTGTGGAAATGCCGATGCTATAATCTGCCCAACGGGACGCCCTGACTGATACGACCGCCGCAGATACGGTTTTTTGAGTACTACCACTGTCTGCCCTACAGCCAACAACGCAACCCCCGAAGTGTATTTAGCCGAATCAAAATAGAACGCACTTGAGACATTGGACTGCGTGTGGACCGACACGGGCAACAAATCATTGAGATAGGCAAAATACTGTACTGCCAACGGTTTGTCTCGTCCAAGATCTCGATTGATTATCTCTATACTTTCGGCATCAGCGCGCTGCCCCAACATCATGCGGGCCGGATCGCCTGGTAAGATATTAAACAGAAAAAACACAAGCGTCACAACTCCCAGCAAGACCAGCAGCCCATAAAATAACCGTTTGACCGTATAATTAAACATCTAAGATTATGCAATTTCTGTTTTTATTTCAATAGTTTATCTCAAACCGCGCACTACTGATTTTTTTGCCACAAAATCTTTTAGATAAAATGGTTCGTAATAAGCAACATCCTCGGTCAGGCTCTGCTGCAATTTCAACTCAGCAATCATCGCCATGCCTGCTGCCGACATCTGAAAGCTATTGTCGTACAGAGCGTGCTGATGTGCACCCAAAATAGGTTGGGTCTTAGCAGCACCGTCGCCAATAAACACGACATCTCCTTGACAGAGGTATTCGGCGAAACTATCGGCAGCGATGATGTCGGCACGCACGTCACGCACTTCAGTCAGCAACTGTCCGTCTCGCCTATAGATGGCAGCATAGCACTCCATCCTGCGGGCGTCGATCATCGGACATACCATGCCGTTATATTCTGGATGCAAGGCATAGTAATGTGCAGCCATGCTCTGTAGCGTAGGCACACTTAAGAGCGGCTTGTGCAACGCATAGCAATAGCCCTTGGCAGTACTCACGCCTATGCGAAGCCCTGTGTAGCTGCCAGGACCACCGCTCACACACACGCCATCTAAGTCAGCGAACCTCACTCCGCAATCGTTCATAAGGTCTTGAACCGTTTGAGACAGATAGGTAGAATGGGCATTAGGTTTATCTACATGCCGTTCGCCATCTACCCGCCCGTCTGTGGCTACTGCCACCGAACAGACCGCTGTGGCTGTCTCCAACAATAATATTTTCATAACCGTATATCCTTTACCATTTTGTCAACGCATATCGATAATCTCTACCGAAGGGTTGGCAGCAGCGTTAAACGCGAAATCAGACGCCACGCATTTCACTTTTTTTATACCACCAACCTGATACTGACCGCGACTGCCATCGTAGTTATGCAGTGTCATGCTTTTGATCGTAGCACTCTTGCTGGCTAATACCAGTCTAATTTTATGATAACTCTTTGATTTTTTGGGAATCAAATCAATCACTGCATCTCCATTGTCTTCCTGTCGTATATACTTGGCTCTAAAGTTTTTCTTATAGTTTGCCAGTAGTGATGCTGGGTTCATCAAGTCGTCTTGACTATCTGACAATGGGTTCACATTGACCTCGTTGGCCTTCTTATCCCACTGCCACACCGACTTGCCATCACAATAAAGCACCATGTCGGGCAGTGTAACACGATAGCATCCCGAAGAATAAAGCACATCTGCCGAGAGTTTGCTGGTCTTCGACGACGACTTGACATTCGGTGCAGGCTGGTTAATCATCGTAACTCTGAACGACATAGCCTGCTTCTTAAAGACTCCAGCCGCCCTGCTCAGCAGTGCATCAGCCTGCTTATCGACATTGCCATCGGCAGTATGCGTTATCTGAGCACTAACATCACCTATGTCGACCAGCAACAAGAATGCCAGCAGCACATATAGCAATTTATGTATCTTGTATTTCATCTCGACTAACGGTTTATAATATGCAGAAATTCCTCACGTGTTTTGGGATCTTTCATAAAAGCGCCCGTAAAATCCGATGTTGTCGTGATTGCGTTTTGTTTCTGCACCCCTCGCATCGACATGCAGAGATGCTGAGCCTCAATCACCACAGCCACTCCAAGCGGGTTGAGGGTGTGCTGGATGCAATCTTTTATCTGCTTGGTCAAGCGTTCCTGCACCTGCAGCCGGCGAGCGTATGCATCCACCACCCTGGCCAGTTTGCTCAATCCTACGATAGTGCCATTGGGGATATAAGCCACATGCGCCTTGCCAATAAAGGGCATCATATGGTGTTCGCACATCGAGTATATCTCGATATCTTTCACCACCACCATCTGCTTATAGTCCTCGTGAAACACCGCCTCCCGCAACAATGCCTCTGGGTCTTGGTCATATCCGCCCGTACAGAAGAGCATAGCTTTTGCAATCCGCTCAGGCGACTTGAGCAAGCCTTCACGTCCAGGATCCTCGCCCAGCAGTTGCAGTATCGCCTTGTAATGCTCCGCCAACGCTGCCACACACCGTTCGTCGTATTGGTCAATTTTCTGATAACCTAATGGTTCCATATTATTTGTTCGCAATATATAAATTTGTCTTATCTACTGCTACGCTATCGAGATAGTTACTGCACTTGTAGCAGCAGTCCTTTTAGATATTCTCCCTCTGGGTGATAAATACTTACAGGATGATCCATTGCATGTGGCAACCAGCGCACTATGCGTACATCCCTATGCGCCAATGCAGCAGCCGAGAATGCCATAGTCTGGAAGTCGTCGCGACTCACAGCCTGTGAGCAGCTGAATGTAAGCAGCAACCCGCCTGGCGCTATATGCTGCATAGCTTTGGTATTAACTGCCCGGTAGCCTTTCAAACCTTGCTGCAGGTTGCGGTGGTTTTTGGCAAACGCTGGAGGGTCAAGCACCACCAAGTCAAATTGCTTTTGCACCTCTGGGCTGTTCATTTCTTCGCAACCAATGGCGGATGCCATTGGCACGGGGGCTGCATTCGGCTTATTCGCCGAATTATCGTTTAATAAGCGATGCTCATCCCCCCCCGCTGGTCGGTTATTCGCTGCATCCTTATCTACTAAACGGTGCTCATGACCTCCCTCCGGTCGGTTCCAGTATTGCAACACATCCGCCACCACACCTTTGTGAGGAGCCTGCACGCCAAAATTGATCTGCACGTTGCGTTCGCACAACTCGATTGCCCTGCGACTGATATCCACCGTCTCTACATATTCCGCACCGCCTCTCAACGCTGCCAACGAAAAGCCGCCCGTATAGCCGAAGCAGTTTAGCACGCGGCGTCCCTGAGCCAACTGCCGCACAAGACTGCGGTTTTCGCGCTGATCGACAAAAAAACCTGTCTTTTGTCCCTCGTAAAAATTGATGAGTATCTTATTGTCCAACTCTACCACCTCCCATTCTTGAGGCATCGTACTGCTGCGTGTCCAAATATAACCATCGCTGACATCCGTCGCATTCGGGACTGTAGCCGACGATTTGTCAAATATTGCCACCAAACGACTACCCAAACGGTCTCGAAACAAGTCTGCAAACAGGTCAAACAGCCTATACATACCCATGCTATGTGCCTGCATTACCAGCACTCCATTGTAATAGTCGCAAATCAGCCCTGGCAAAAAATCGCCCTCGCCATTAACGAGTCGAAACACATTAGTGCTGCTATCGTTAAAAAAGCCCAACATCTCACGAAGCCGAACAGCCTGATCGATCCGTGCCGCAAAAAACGCTTGGTCAACCTGTTGGGTGTCGTAGCTCAACACCTTGCATACAATGCTGTCGGGCTGGTAATATCCCACCGCCAGCCAGGCGCCATCGGCAGTACATACATCCACGATATCACCAGCACTCGGATTGCCTTCGGTGCGGCACACTGCCCCACTAAATATCCATGGATGCCGGCGTTCTAATGCCTTTTGTTTGGCGGGAGCTATTATCAGTCGGGGCCTACTCATTTTGTTTCAACGCTTTGATGGTAGCTTGAGGGTTATCACTCTTAAACACAGCATTGCCAGCCACAAGCATATCAGCACCCGCTGCATACAACAAGGGTGCGTTGCTTGTGTTCACACCTCCGTCCACCTCAATCAGGCATCGTGGATTTTTCCGATCCCGCAACTCTCGCAACTGACGTACCTTGTTGTAGGTATTCTCAATAAACGACTGACCGCCAAAACCTGGATTCACACTCATAAGTAGCACCACATCGCATAGTTGTACAGTATCCTCAAGCAGCATCACAGGTGTATGCGGGTTGAGCACTGCCCCACAACGCATTCCCGCATCTTTGATGGCATGCAGCGTACGGTCGAGGTGTGTGCAAGCCTCATAATGCACCGTCAGCAGGTCGGCTCCAGCCCTTTTGAAGTCGTCGATATACCTACCTGGATCCATAATCATCAAGTGCACATCAAGCGGTTTCTGTGCATACTTTTTGATATGTTTAATCACTGGCTGACCAAACGAGATATTCGGCACAAACATGCCGTCCATCACATCTACATGAAGATAATCGCACACACTGGCATTGAGCATCTCTATATCTCGCTGGAGATTTCCGAAGTCTGCCGACAATAACGAAGGTGATACTAATCCCATAGTATTGATAATTTACATTTTCAGTTTCTCAAAATTCTTGCCAAATACGCCTTGTGTCTTTGACACAGAGACAAACGCATTCTCGTCAATCCGATGCACAATCCGCATCACATGTGGCTTGTCGGTCTTATGCACCAACAGCAACAACACTTTCTGACTCTGATGGCTATACACACCTTCACCATCCAGCAACGTAGCGCCACGACCCACCTCTCGTATTATCTCGAGTCCTATCTCTGGTGCCTTCGACGAGAACACCATGATTTGATACGACTGCTTGTTGCCATCAATGACAAGGTCAAGCACATAGGTCGTAGCCACCATCACCATATAACCATATATTACCTTATTGATGCTATGCGACACAAAAAACGTACATCCAATAATAACCAAATCAATCAGCATCAACACCTTGCCTGGCGAGATATTGTAATATTTGCATACGATAAGCGCAATGATATCGGTACCGCCCGAGTTGCCTCCCATCGAGAAAGTGATGCCGATACCCAGTCCACACAACGCACCACCCAACACCGCACACAAGAAGTCGTTGTTCACCAATACCATCGCATCTATTACCTGCTCTATATGCAACACTTGTTGCCACAAGATAAAACACACCGACGACATAACAATGCCATAGATAGTGTTGATACCAAATTTTGAGCCTAATATCTTAAGCCCTAATACAAAAAAGATAGCATTAAACACCAAATTGGTAACACCAACAGGAATATGCCATGGCAACAAGTAATAGAGTGTTGACGACAAGCCCGTTACGCCACCCGAGATAATCTGGCATGGCAACATGAATACCGACCACGAGAAAGTGTAGGTCAATATACCGAAGGTCATCACCACATACGACAGAATCACATTCCGTTTGTTCTTGAATATCTGCATAAGTCTGTCCGATATTACAAGTCATAGTTGCGTGCGCCAAAGATAGCACTACCCACACGCACCATCGTACTACCCTCTTGCAGCGCTATCATATAATCGCCACTCATACCCATCGAGAGTTCCCGAAATGCTGCATCATTGGCAAAATAGCTATTTTTAAGCCAGTCAAAGATAGCTTTCAACTGTTTGAAATCAGCCCTCACCCTATCTTCATCATCCGTATTGGTAGCCATGCCCATTATACCCACAATATGCACATGCTCCATCTCGGTCAGGTGTGGTAGCAGTGCCTGCGCCTCTTCTTTATTCAATCCGAACTTAGTCTCCTCGGCAGCCACATGAAACTGCAGCAAGCAGTCTATCGTCCTGTCGTTTTTGGCAGCCTCCTTGTCCACCACCTGTAGCAACCCAAGCGAGTCGATGCTGTGTATCAACGACACAAATGGTGCTATATACTTCACCTTATTCGACTGTAGGTGCCCGATAAAATGCCACTCAATATCTTGCGGCAGTACGGCATGCTTATCGCGCATCTCCAACGCATGATTTTCGCCAAACAGACGCTGCCCCGCCTCGTACGCCTCCTGCACAGCCTCCACGGGTTTAGTCTTCGACACAGCAATCAAACGCGCTGGCGATACTATGGTGGACTGAACTTTGAGCAGATTATCTTTTATCATTTTTTAATCAGTATAGAATCGTAATATAATAGCATTATTCACGTTAATAACGTTGTATCAACCATTATCACCGCAACTATCAAAAATGCAAAGATACATAAAAATCCACAACGATAGCGCACTTTTTCTTGACCGCGATGGGGTGATAAATATTCGTAGCGAAGGGGGGTATGTGCTTCAGCCTGCCGACTTCGAGTTTATCGATGGTTCGTGCCAAGCCATCGTCACGCTCTCTCGCATATTTTGCCACACCTTTATTGTTACCAACCAGTCGTGTATTGGCAAACGGCTGATGAGCGAAACCCGCCGGCCCGATATTCACAACCCCCTCCAACCATCCGTCGCAGATGCAGGTGGATGTATAGGTGCCATCTACCACAGTCCTTACCTCCCCGAGTCTAATCATTTTATGCGCAAACCCAATATCGGCATGGCGCTACGCGCCCGGAGAGATTATCCCGACATCAACCTCAAACACAGCATCATGGTGGGCGACTCGCTTACCGACATGCTTTTTGCCAAACGAGCAGGCATGATTGCCGTACTGGTTGGCAGCTGCTCTGGCATCGCCAACCAGCATCCTCAACTGGTCGATTTCTACTTTCGCAACCTTGCCGAATTTGCCGAGCTGGCTCCATTTCTATAGGCTTAACACCCAAAGATCGGACTAACCTAATTATTGCTGAAGCAACCATTTCCAACAGGGAATAACCTCAATGGTTCCATACTCATCTTCAATATTTTTTTCTTCATCATAAGTAACAATTACTCTTCGCTTGCACGGCAATACCTTGGGTAACTTCTGCAATGCTTTCACCTCGCGATTCGCTGTATTATCCAAATTCTCTATAACATACGAAACCTGTATTGCAAGTTCGTCATCAGGAACGTAGAAATCGACTTCTACATTCTGGTTATAGAAAAAGACACGTTCATTGTCCTTGTCATTTCCATATTTCCGAAAAAGAGAAAGAGCGATAACGTTCTCCAACAAAGTTGTTGTTGGATCGACCAAAAGAAGACTCAATAAGCCGTTGTCGATGAAATAGTACTTGCTGTTGGTCTCCCGTTCTGCAAATGCAGCACTGATATTGTGCAACCTAAGCATGAGCCATGCATCTTCGCAGTATTCTATATAACTGCTCGTTGTAGGCATGGTAATCTTACCGCCAACGCTTGACAAAATCTTCGTAATTCTTGAATAAGACAAAGGCTGTTTCACACTCTCTGCCATCTTCTTTATCATCAACCGTAGGAGGTTGGGGTTGTTTATCTTGTTTCGTGCGCAAATATCACCTAAATAAATCTTTTGATACACAGAACTTAGGTAATTCCTCTTTACTGGAAGATTAACGCTTTCTGGCAATCCACCCCAATTCAAATATTCCGAATATTCACGCAAAAATAGCGATTTTCCTGTGGTACTCATCAAAGCCTGCTCGTCGTAAGGAACATCTCGCAAACGTAGGAACTCCCTAAAACTGAAAGGATATACTTCTACTGACAGATAACGTCCACCAAGCGTAGTCATTATCTCCTTGGAAAACATTTTCGCATTCGAGCCAGTTATCCAAACCGTTCTTTTGTTGTCAGCCATGCGGCGAGCAAACCTCTCCCATCCATCAACGTTATGAATCTCATCAAGGAATAACATCGGGTTATCCTTGCCTGTCATTTCTATATGACATTCTATGATGGCATTAAAATCCTCATAGGTAAAGCCCACCAAACGCTCATCTTCAAAACTCAAATAGAGCATTTCATCCCATCCATGTCCCTCTCGTAGTAATTGCTGCATCCTTTCGTAAAGGACGAACGACTTGCCAGCCCTGCGTACACCAACAAAAACATAACAATCAAAACCATCCGATACAATGTCCCGATGAATAATCTTATAGTTTTCAATCTCCTTGCGATTGT
>JAGHVA010000274.1 GCA_018064565.1 Candidatus Colimorpha onthohippi | reverse complement strand
ATATATTGAGATTACCGCCGACTATTATTACAACCGCGTAAACAACCGGATCCTCACAATCCCCACCTACGATTTCAACTTATGGAAGATGTTTACGTTCGATGTGGTTGACATCTACGGAATTGATATCAGTGCCAATGCAACAATTCAAATAGGTCATTTTGAATTTCTAATTGGCGGCAAGTATAGCTATCAGGATGCGACCGACTTTAGCGATCCTGCCTCTGCAACCTACGGTCATCAAATCCCTTACACACCACATCATAGTGCCTCTGCCAACGTCATGATCAAAAACAAATGGATAAATGTTGGCTGGGATGTCTCGGTTGTGGGCAGCCGCTATTATCTACCCTACAACAATTGGAACAGCAGCATGCCTGGTTATGTTGACCACGGGTTGGCACTATCCAAAAAAATCAGAGGCAGAACAGGCAATATTCTTTTGTCTGCACACTTGCTTAACCTATTCAACGTCCAATATGAGTCTGTACGCGGGTTCCCCATGACAGGTCGCAGTATTAGAATCGCCGTCAACTATGAATATATAAAATACTGATTCCAAACTTATTGCCATTCAATCTCTTACTGCCAAGCTATCGCATGAAATCATTTCTCGGTCATATCCTTACAAGTTGTCCCCTATCGGCAGGCTGCCTCTTGATTGCGTTTTTTTCGCTATCCATTGTCGCATGCGACACCGATGACCCTATGATTCTGTCTCCCATCGGACCTGATGCTGACAAAGTCAACGGCTGGATTCTTTGTCAAGGGAGCGACGGCGACAACAACAGCAGCCTTGACTGGTTTGACCCCAATTCAGGAACGATAGCTCAAAATATGTTCGTACAAACCAACCGGAGGTTTCTCGGCGAGGGGGCGACCGACCTGCTGATTTACGGCAGCAAGATGTATATATCCATGCGCGGATCCCGGACCATCGAGGTCGTCAACGCCTCAAGCGGACGCAGCATCCGCCAGATAAATCTCGACGACCGAATCCCACTAAAGTTAGCCTCTGGCAACGGAATGGTTTATGCAGCATGCACACACCCCAATTGCATAATCCGTATCGACACCACAACCAATTCCATCGACACCCTATCTCCCGATTGTATGCTCGACGACTTCCGCCCCGAAGGCATCTGCGCTTTGGGTGGCAGCTTGTGCGTAAGCAACAGCTGGGAATATCTCAACAATTACGACACCATCACCGACAGCACCATTAGTATTATCAGCACTGTAACATTCTCGAAACTCGGAAAACTGATTGTCGGACACGGCCCGACTGATATTGTACAAATCAAAGACAGCCGACTCGCCATACGCTGCATTGGCGACAGCAAGCATGCTCCCCAGATTACCGTGATCGACATCACCAACTCCAAGCGTCAAACTATACCTATCGAGGCCGACTTTATCGCAGTTTATCGAAACGACATCTATACATTGTGCCACTCTAACGGCACGCAGTTGTTCCGCATCAACGGCACTACCTTAGAGATATCTCCCATCGCACTACCATCGTCCGTCACACTTCAAAATCCATCTCAACTATACCTATCACCTATCTCTGGCGACATCTATATCTCTGATGCCGCCAAGCGGCTCTCGCCTGGCATGCTCTATTGCCTAACCAACCATGGCAGCCTACGATGGAAGTCATTCTGCAACATCGGACCCGTCAGATGTCTTGTTCACTAAGGTCATGTCTGCCCCCTTATCTATATTCTTGCTTTGTGTTGTAGCTGCTTTTATACAGCGATCCATCGGGTTCGGATTTGGCATCTTTATCATGACCATGCTGCCCTACTTGATGCCCAGCTATGGCGAAGCCACCACATTCAGCGGCATTATGGCATTGCTCTCGTCCATCGCCATAGCATGGAAATCGCGCCACATCACCCCCTGGCGAAAGATGTGGGTAGTGCTGATTGCGTTCTTTATCGTGTCGTGGTTTTTTGTTGCCATCGTAAGCACGGCTCCCAGTGCCATCCTCAAAAAGATACTCGGAGCCATGCTCGTAATAGCCGTAATATGGTTCGCATTTATCAGCAAACATATAACCGTTCGCCCCACCATTGGAACACAGCTAACCGTAGGTGCCCTTAGCGGAGTCATGGGCGGGCTGTTTGGCATGCAGGGACCACCCGTCATCCTTTATTTCTTATCCTGCACCTCCAGCAACAAGAGCTACATGGCTTTGGCGCAGACCTACTTCGTGATTGGCAATCTGATTATGACGGTATTCCGCGCCACCCACGGTATGCTGACACCCACCGTGGGCATAAGCTGCCTATACGGATTGCCAGGCATCATCATCGGTGCATATCTCGGCATGAAGGCTTCCAGCCATATCTCACACTCCCTATTGCGCACTATTGTCAATATATACATTGCGCTGAGTGGCATCGTCGCATTGATTACCAGTTAGCTCACTATCTCGTGGTGAAGTCGATCATCACCCGCTGCTCGTCAAAATGGATATCCTGTAGCACCAGACGCTCCAACAAGGCAGCAGCCTGACTGCTTTTGCCCAAATGTACTACAAGGCTACTTCCCTCGGTCATCTCAATACAATCAGCACCAGGCTGACCACTTGCCCGCTTGAGCGCTTCGCGAATCATAAACTCTATTCCTGCACCACCTGCAAACGAAAGAAAGATATCGCTTCCAACAATGCGGTCCACTGTTACATCTATGCCTATCGAGGTTGTCTTAAAGAGAATAGACACGTCATACCCTACCCTGACAGTGTGCGCACCTCCATACAACATGGTCAAATTCTTGCCCGTCTTGGAGGCAATCAGATTTTGTATCTCCGAATAAGAAAGACTGAATTGCATATAACTTAAATCTTATTGATATATCCAAATGATACTGATGCGCAATCCCACTGACGTTCCGACACCAGCGCACCCTCAGCATCACGTACCACCACCTGATAGGAAAAACGCTGCGGCACCTGCGCCCGCAATCCAGTCATCATAACTACCATCATCACGAAAACCGCACGCATCAACGTTTTCGATAAGCCGAGAGCAGAGGGAATGCTTGCATTCACTATGCCGACCCGCCTGTCGGCGGACAGGGTGCGAGAAAATGGCTGTTGAAAAACGAACGTTTTCGATAAGCCGAGAGTAGACAAACTTGCTTGTATGCCGACCCGCCTGTCGGCGGACAGGGTGCGAGAAAATGGCTGTTGAAAAACGAACATTTTCGATAAGCCGAGAGCAGAGGGAATGCTTGCATTCACTATGCCAACCAGTCTATCGGCAGACAGAGAGCGAGAAAGCCAACCCAAGAGAGCACATAAGCGCCTCTTATAAAAATTAAATTTTGCAAATAACGAGACCAAGAGATCAAATCTTTTTACAAGTATATATTTCTATATTACAACAAGATAAGTCCCAACAATACGACTTCACAATTTTACAAAGATACAATAAAGTATGCTATTTGATTATGTATTTTTCCACCGTGCGGCTTTCTTGTGAGAATGCCACACCTATCTTCACCACCCGCTTGCCTGGTTTCTCGTAAGGGATAGCATAGCCTTTGTCGTCTATCTGGCGCAGAGCCTCTTCGGCTGTGTTCTCCGCCTCGGCATTGGTCTTGCACAATTTCACCTCCATCACATACTGTGCATCAGGCATCGAGAACACCACATCGGCACGACCGCGCACGGAGCAGACCTCAGTGTGTATCTTGCAGTTAAATACACCGAATACAGCATAAAGCAGTTGCTGATAGTGTGCCTCAAAGGCAGCGGTATCGTCAAGCAGTCGCTCGCCACGTTGCATATAGGGGATGCTGGCAAAATAGGCACGCAGGTACTGCATAGCATCCTCCATGTTGTGATTGAGCAGCGAGAAATAGACATTGCCTGCCAAGCACTGCGTGTCAGCGTTGACATCCAGCAACTCCTGCAACACGCAGTCCAGAAA
>JAGHVA010000054.1 GCA_018064565.1 Candidatus Colimorpha onthohippi | reverse complement strand
GTTGACGAGGACAGCTACTCTAACGGCATGACGGCATTCGACTTCAACCTCGACGGCAAGACCGAGATGCTTATCTGCGACCAAAGCCGCATCCGTGTGGTTGACGGCAACGGCAACACGATGAACACTTTCAACTTCAGCGAAGTTACCATCATGCAATACCCCGTCATAGCCGATGTTGATAACGATGGCCATGCCGAGATTGTATCGGTAGGGAGCGGCAAACTCAATATCTTCAAATCGGTAGGTCAGCCTTGGGCACCCGCACGCAACGTATGGAACCAGTATATATATAATGTAACATGTGTAAACAACGACCTCACCGTGCCTCGCCTCTACTACAACAACAGCACCCCTCTCTACGACCCTGATGGCGTCAGCATACACCGCCCATACAACAACTGTTTGCAGCAAGCCACACAAACAGACCAATACGGCCGTCCATACTATACCGCCACCAACTTTGCTGCCGAAAGGGCTGTTGTCACAAACACCACCGACAGTGTTCTGTTCTCACTCACCTACTCCAATCAAGGAAGCAATCATATAAAAGAGCCTTATCATATCGCAATTTTTAAGGATGTTCCTAACGGGTCTTTGATACATAGTTTTACGCTGTACGACACACTGCTCCGCGACCAACGCGTCAACAACACCATTAGAATACCACTCAGTGCAATATGCCACGAAAGGTTCGACAATTACGTCATTGTGCTAAACAACGCAGGTCATGGAACTGCCAAAAGCGATAATTTGATTGACGAGTGTGGTACCACCAACAACACTTATATCATAGCATTCAATCCCCCAGCCCCACCTTCAACCATAGACAACATCACCTGCTGCGACAGTTTTCAATGGGAATCATCACAAACCACCTATTATCAAAGTGGGACTTATCACGACACGACTACATGCAAGCGCAAAGCGTTAGAGGGATGCGATAGTATCAACAGTCTCAACCTGCGTTTAGGACATACCTTTATCGATTCAACCGTTACTACACATTGCGATACCTTCACATGGTTTGTAAATCACCAGACTTATACAGCATCGGCTTATGAACAGTTGAATTATAAAACCGCCGAAAATTGCGACAGCAACTGGTTGCTAAACCTCACCATCTATCCAAGTTATACATTCAAAACCATATTACCTGTCTCTGATACCGCGCTGCCTATAGAATTTCAAGGCACCACCTACCACTACCCGACACACAACGACCTATATCACTACACTACCATCAACGGGTGCGACAGTAACTATTATTTCACATTGGTTGTAGATTATCACAGCATCACATGCGACGGACAACTTCAATTTCCAAATATCATAACGCCTAACGGTGATGGCATCAACGACATTTTTGAAATCAAAAACCTACTATCGCAAGATTGCTATCCTCATAATGAATTGCGAATCTATAACCGATGGGGCATCTGCGTGTATCACCGTAAAGACATCGCCTCTACAACCGACTTTTGGGAACCATCAAACATACAACCAGGCACCTTCTACTACACTTTTATAGGTCATGGAAACTCCAAAAAGATAGAACGGCATGGTGTAGTTGAAGTAATAAAGGAATAAACTATGATAAGCCGCGGCAGTAGGCAAACTGCGCAGATCCTCTTCCAAGGAGTTGAAACAGCGTTACGACTATAAATATGAAATTCCATATATAATAGAAATACATATAACAATACACGCAAAGAACAAAAAAATCATACCTTATGAACCGATATATAACCCTATTGCTACTTGCATCTGTACCAGTAGTCGCCATGGCGCAGTCGCACACAAGCGAATTTTACGACACTATTTGCCCCAACACGCAATATGTATTTCATGGCGGTACTACCTATGTAGTGAATATCACCGACTGGGACAACGGAATTGGGTGGACACCTGAAGGCAGATGGGGATTTGGACCTCACGAAACCAACAACGGTTATGTTGGCGACCAAAACTGCGTGGCTGGCGACTGCTACTACCCCAGTTGCGAAAATTATTGCACCACCGACACCTACGGTGGAGTAACCTACTACTATACCAGCGATTGGTGTTTAGCCATGACCTGCACCGAGACGCCTCGTGGCCCTTCTATCTTTCCGCCATCGGGCAATGGCACTGCCGCTTTCTGCTCGGTATATCAAGGTGGCACCAGCGCATCCAACTCAAAACTCACATCACCCTTTTATGATATCTACGATCCTGCTCAAACCTCCATCCCATTCCAATACTTGTCCGAGTCGCTCGAAATCGTTGCTCAACACCACACCTACTACAGCACAATCTCGTTTCAATACCTCAAAGAGGGCACAACGCAATGGGTAGAGTTGTGGAACAGCGGTGGCGGAGATGTCAGCAGTTGGAGTACCTATCTAGGCTCATTAGCTGCAC
>JAGHVA010000084.1 GCA_018064565.1 Candidatus Colimorpha onthohippi | reverse complement strand
GAGATATCGGTGAACTTGTGAACGGGAAATACCTGCGTATTACCGACCGCAAAAAAGATATCTTCAAACTCTCGGCTGGCAAATATATCGCGCCACAAATCATTGAAAACAAATTGAGAGAAAGCGAGTATGTGGAACAAGCCATGGTGGTAGGTGCCAACGAGAAATTTGCGGCTGCCATCATCGCTCCCAATTTTAACACCTTGCACTATTGGGCACTGAAACACAAACTACACTACCGCGACAATGCTGACCTGATTACACAACCACAAGTGCTAACAAAATTCCAAGAGATTATTGATAAATACAACCCAAACTTTGCAGCACACGAACAAATCAAGAAGTTCAAACTTGTAGCAGACGACTGGACTACCGCCTCTGGATTGCTTTCGCCCACACTCAAACTGAAACGTAATATACTATCCAACAAATACAAAGAGCTGATACAAGACATCTACGGACACACCGAGGCCTCTGCGGGTGGTATCCTATCGGCATTTCGCGGAGTAGAACTGCCATCGATACTGAAGACAAAAAATAAAGAATAGTTCCGATAAGACGAAAGCAGAGGCAAAATAAACCTTTCGCCTTGTGCCTGACTCATTGAAGGTTCAGTTGTATTATGCCGAACATAGTGCAACTGAACTTTTTTTTTAGTCAAACAACCATAAAAGAATCAAATTGCCCTACTCTAAGAATTTTGCCTACAAAACTCTCATGAGGTAAACTCATCTATCATTTTTTCAACCACTTACAAAAAAAAAATGTATCTTTACCGATTATTTACATCTTAAAATTAGTATGCAAAAAATTAAATACCATGTAGTTGCATTGGCACTACTATGTATTGCGACTTGCGGTTGGAGCCAAAAAATCACTCCAAAACAACAACAAGATCTTCTGTTTGAGCAAGCCTTAGACCTATTCCGAAAAGAGAAATACGCAACCGCTCAGCAGCTGTTTGACAAGACCGTTCAGGGGTATTCAGCCAACAGCAGCACCGCTGCCAATGCCATGTACTATGCCGCTGTATGTGCGGTGCAGTTAAACAACAACGATGCTCAGCAGCGGCTTGACGCATTCCTACACCGCTACCCAATGAGCGGACACGGCGACATGGCTCGGTTTTATATCGGCAACTACTACTATACACGCAACAAGTACGACAAAGCACTGTCGTATTACAAAAAAGTCAATCCCCAGCAAGTAGAATTTGGTCATCGCAGCGAGTTCTCTTTCAAGCAAGGCTATTGCCACCTGATGGCAGGGCAGCTGAAAGAGGCCAAGCAGCTATTTGTCCAACAAAAAGACGGCTCGTCCAAATACACCGAGGCCTCGCTATACTATTACGCTCACATACAATATGCTGATGGCGAATACGACCTTGCTCTTAAGAGCTTTCAAAAACTAAAAGAGAGCGACAAATTCGCCAAGATAGTGCCCAACTACGAAATCAGGCTGTACTACTACTTAGGGCGGTACGACCAAGTGCTTCAGATGGCCCCCAACATGCTTAAAGATGCCAGCACCTACAAGCGAAACGAAGTGTGCCAAATGGTTGCGGAGATATATTTTAATCAATCAGCCTATGCCGAAGCACTCCCCTACTACCATGCTGCAGCACAACTGGCAGATGCAAATAGCACCATGCCCAATGCCAACGATGCCGCGGTCAAAAAAACACTGGCACCTACTCGAGCAGCATGCACTCCGCAAGATAACCTCTACCAAATGGGCTATTGCCACTACATGTTACATCAACTCGATTCAGCACTATTTTATCTGCAAAACAAGACGGCTTGCGACGACAGCGTGGCGCAGAACGCATTCTACACCATGGGAGATATCTATTTGCAACAGGGCGACAAAGACAAAGCTCGAAGCATGTTTCTACAAGCCAGCCAGCTCAAACACAACCCATCGATACAAGAAGAGGCTCTGTTCTGCTATGCTAAACTCTCGTGCGAACTAAACAAAAATCCTTACAACGAATCTATCCGGTCGTTTCAAAACTACTTAAAACAATACCCTCACACTACACACCGTGAAGAGGTGCAGGAGATATTGGCATCGCTCTACCTCACCACACGCAACTACAAACATGCCCTGATGCTGATTGAATCCATCACCAACCGCAACATAACGCTCAACAAAGCATACCAGCGAATACTGGTAGGTTACGGTATTGAGCTCTTCAACAAAGGCAAGATAGCACCCGCTGCATCAAATTTTGATAAAGCCGTGGCAGTGGCAGCAGACATTAAGGTTACATGTGACGCTTATTACCTTTTGGGTGAGTCCTATTTTCGTTTGGGACAAAACGAAAAAGCCTTTCATGCACTTGACCAGTTTCTGCTGAGCAGTACGGCAGCCCAATCGCCTTATTACACACAAGGTTTATATACACAAGGATACTTGTGCATGCAAAACAAAGACTACGACGACGCAGCGACTCACTTCAAGTCGTTTATCAACGTCGGACGCCAACAATCCGCCCCACATCAGATTTGCGATGCCTACAACCGACTTGGCGACTGCCGCTTTATCACACGCCACTACCAAGAGGCTATTACCAACTACGACTACACCATCAAGTCTGGTGATGCCGATGCCGACTACGCCACCTATCAAAAAGCATTGTCGTACGGCGCTATGGGCGACGACCAGAATAAGTTTGCTTCTCTTCAGAAGATTTTTGAGTTATACCCACAATCGGAGCTAAAATCAACAGCATTGCTTGAGATGGCAAACACCTATCGTAAACTCGAAAACAACGAGATGGCCATCCACAAATACAGCGAGTTCCTACAGCTATATCCCAACCATTCGCAAGTCAAAGACGCACTACTCAGCATGGGACTCATATACTACAACACAAGCAACGATGCTGAAGCCCTTGCTACATTCGACAAGCTGCTGAAGCAATATCCCGAGACCGATGAGAGCCGCTACGCATTAGATGTAATCAAGAATATCTACCGCGACCACGACAGCCTCGAATACTATTTCGAATATATTTCACAAAACACCCAGATATCAGTCTCCAATAT
>JAGHVA010000248.1 GCA_018064565.1 Candidatus Colimorpha onthohippi | reverse complement strand
GTGTAAGCATGTTGGTAAAACCATCGCCAAACTGAAATGCCAGCACGGTAGTTTGCCGTGAGATATTGATGAGATCGGCGAACTGAGCCATGATAGGCATTGTCAGTGCCGCTTTGGCAGAACCTGAAGGCATCACTACGTTAAGCAGAGTTTGAAACGCATACATTACGCCGACCGATACCACAGTACCAGCTTGTGCCAACGAATGAGTTAGTCCATACAAAATGGTGTCGATTACCTTACCATCACGAAGGATAAAAATGATACCACTTGCTAATCCCACAACCAAAGCTGCCGACATGATATCTTTGCAACCTTCGAGAAACAGTTTTGCAATGTTGTCAGCCCCCTGACTATCGGCAATCCCAGACAGCAAGCCCATAGCCAAAAATAAAGCAGAAATCTCCTTTACATACCAGTCGTAGCCCAACACACCCACCACTAAATAGGCAATGGTGAAGATTAAGATATTGAGGATAAGAAAATGAACCGACTTACGGCAAGCGACAAAACCCACTATAACAAACAGGGCTGCCAGTATGGGCATCACACACAACTGTGCACTGCCCTTACCCACGGCTATTGTCGTAAAAGGGAAAGCAAAAGCCACATAAATCAACACGACCGACAGCAGTGCATACACCACCCAAGCACTCATTGATGTGTGATAAACGACTTGCTCTGGCGATTGAGAGATTACCCTGTTGCGCCAATAATCGTCGATATCATACACTGGCGAGCGATGCGGATTGCGTTTTACTCCACGGGCGTACCACAACACAAATGTAATGCCTATCACGGTTAAAATCAACCAGCACAGCAAACGATACTCTAACCCTGAGAAAATGGGGATACCAGCTATACCTTGAGCTATGCCGATGGTAAACGGATTGAGTACAGCTCCAGCGAAGCCGATATGTGCTGCTACATAACACATACACAGCCCCACTATAGAGTCGTATCCCATACTTATTGCCAGCGGTACAAAAATAACAGTAAAGGCAATAGTTTCCTCACTCATGCCAAATACCGCACCGAACACACTGAACATCAGCATTACTAACGTGATGATAATATTGTCTGTTCCTAACCGCTGAACCAAACGGTATCGGTTGAGTTGTCGCACTTTGCGCAAAAAAGCCATAACGCCTACGTCGATGGCATGACTATTGTTCAAAATCCAAAAAGCGCCGCCCACCATAAGGATAAAGATGATGATGTCGGCCTTGTCGCAGAAACCGTTGAACAATGCGCTAAAGATCTGCCATGTTTGTGGAGCCAACTGTTCGGAACCGTCAGCGCCTATGTAATGGAACGAATCGTTCCTAACTACCTCGCGCGAGGACTCTGATCCATCTGGATTGACAACTGATACCGACTCGCGTTCGAACTCACCCGCTGGCACAACCCATGTACATATTGCAGCCAGGACAATCAGTGCGAACACGATAGTAAAAGTATGCGGGATTCTTTTGAACTTAAACATAAATACAATAATATGAGTACAGCCAATTATTTTATTAGGTTAGAGTTTCGATACCGTGGGTTGTCTGACACCTCTGGTCCAAACCAGACGGGAGGGATAAAAAGATTAGCACTTTCGGTGGTTGGAAACTCCACCTCTACAAGCACAAGACCCTCATTGCCTTGGTGAAACACATCCACTTCTGCCACAAGTCCTTTATAACAACTGTTGCCCGTGCATTGCTCCAAGTCAACAGAATAACGTGTTTTAGCAACACAACCGCCATCACATTTTTGCCGCAACATGCGATAAGACTCCTCCGAGAGCTCAAATTCTTCCTCTCGGTTATGGATGGCACCACCAATAGCAGACAGATGTTCTTTGACCGTTAGCACAAAAGAGTCTCCCACTCTACGCACGCGCAGCGTGGGGGACTCACATAAGTAGGCTTGTTCAATCTCAACACATGGATAATTCTCAAGATTGTCAGGTTGAGATGCAAGCAGATATTTGCGTTCTATCTCCACTTATTTTAGCAGACGTGTTAACTCTTGCTCCACATTTCTGCCGATGCGGGCAGCCACGTCCGAACACTCGTCTGCCTTTTGGAACTTCTCGCCAGTGATGTGCTCGTACAGTTCAATATAACGGTCTGTGATGCTCGCTACTATAGCATCCGTCATCTCAGGAACCTGCTGTCCCTCTTTACCTTGAAATCCATTGTCCATAAGCCATTCACGCACAAACTCCTTTGAGAGTTGACGCTGATGTTCTCCCTTAGCCAGACGCTCTTCATAACCATCAGCATAGAAATAGCGGCTACTATCGGGTGTATGAATCTCATCGATAAGGTATATCTTGCCATCACGTTTGCCAAACTCATACTTGGTATCCACCAAGATAAGCCCTTTCTCGGCAGCCATCTTAGATCCGCGTTCAAATAGCGCCAAAGCATATTGTTCCAACTGTTCGTAGTCCTCTTTAGCCACCAAACCCGTACGAATAATTTCCTCTTTGGAGATATTCTCATCATGTCCCTCATCGGCCTTGGTAGTAGGCGTTACAATAGGCGATGGAAATTTCTGGTTCTCCACTATACCCTCTGGTAGTTGGACTCCACAGAGTGTACGAACTCCCGATTTGTACTCGCGCCATGCACTACCCGCCAGATAGCCGCGTACAATCATCTCAACTCGAAACCCCTCACATTTCAAACCAATGGTAACCATGGGATCGGGGGTTGACAGCTTCCAATTGGGAACGATATCGGCTGTGGCATCCAAAAATTTAGCTGCAATTTGATTTAATACCTGTCCTTTATAAGGAATACCTTTGGGTAGAACTACATCAAACGCCGAGATACGATCAGACACAACCATCGCCATATACTGATCGTTGATGTTATACACATCACGAACTTTTCCGACGTACAAACTCTTTTGCTTTGGAAAGCTGAAATTAGTTTTGGTTATAGCTTGCATATTGTAGATATAATATTTGAAATAAAACTGTTTATTCGCTCAATTGTTTAGCAAAAAAAGTAAAGTTGACTT
>JAGHVA010000112.1 GCA_018064565.1 Candidatus Colimorpha onthohippi | reverse complement strand
TTATTATATAATGCGTATTTTTTTTAATTTTTTATTTTCGACAAACGGCTTGTCCCTTAAATTTCAAGTTGATAGTTTTGTAGGTATTCCATCCCACGATTGGCAATGCTTGTTTGTACAGCGCAATTAGTTGACGGAATTTTTCAGTCAGGTTTTCGGGGTCGCCTATGTTGATGGTATGTGTTCCTAATTTGGGAATGAGAATCAAATCGCCATTGGTCTCTATGTAAATTTGATCAAACATGTCGCGATATCCTTCCTCTTGGTCAATGAAATGTGCTAATGTCCATAATCGTGTGATATCGTATTGGCTTTTGATGGTGTCGTTAGCCCATTCTGCAACACTTAATGTGCTTGGTAACTGTTTTATTTTCTGGCGAAAATGTCCGTTTGCAACCATTACTTCGGCATAGCCTTCCGTTGAGAGCGGCACGCATTGCCCATTTTGATCAATATAACACTCATTTTTGTCGTAATACAGATGTAATATGGGACGTCGTTGACGTGCTTTTACCACAATGGTGCCACCTATACTTACATACGTATGGCAGTGTTCTATATATGGCGACAGCATGACACTCTCGCTAACTGCATGGTTGTCTATGTCTTTAACTTTCAAACTTGTAAGTATAGGCATACGGTCTAAAAGTTGTTCTTGAATCCGTTGGGTACTGACTAATGTGTCTGATTCATTGTAGTCAATACGGACATCAACTCCGCGCACGATGCTATTCAGCCGTATGATGTTGGCTGTGATAATCAGTGCCACGATGGCGGTGCCGATTGTTATATAGCGTATTATTTTGCGTTTGATTTTGATAATGATATTTTTTTATTGTGTTAATAGGTCTTCAATTGCGGGAACCATTCTATCTATATCTCCTGCGCCGAGTGTAAGTATGACATCTGCTTGTAGTTTAGGTAGTTGTTCCAGAACTTGTTGTTTGCTGTATAGATATTTGTTGTTTGTGGTGATTCTATCCAATATCAGTTGTGAAGAGATGCCAGGTATTGGCTTCTCGCGGGCGGGATAGATATCCAGCAGGATAACCGTGTCCAGCTGACTGAGCGCATCCGCAAATTGGTCAAAAAATTCTGCGGTTCTACTATATAGGTGCGGTTGAAATATTCCCAATATCCGTTTGTTCGGATATAACGATTTTACTGATTGGATGCATGCATTCAGTTCGTTGGGATGGTGGGCGTAGTCATCAATATATATTTTTTGAGGGCGCCTCACTCTTACATCGAAGCGTCTCAGCATGCCTTGAAAGGTTTTCAGACCTTCTCGCAGTTGAGGTTCAGTAACGCCACATTGCAGTGCGATAGCGCATGCGGCTACAGCATTATCTACATTGTATAAAGCTGTTTGTGTTAACTGGAGATTTGATATTAACCCTTTGGGGGTGGACAAGTCGAATGAGATATCGCCATGCTGTGTGCGGATATTTGTAGGATGATAATCGGCTTTCTGGCTGTCGGAGGCGTAGGTAGCGGCAGTAGCGTTGGTTATATTTTGCAGATGGCTGGTATGCTCCATCATGGAGCAGTTGTGTTTTACAAGTAGCATACCTCCCGGTGCGGTTTGACTTGCATATTGCTCAAATGCTATGAGCAGTTGTTGGTGTGTGCCATAGATGTCAAGATGGTCGGGGTCGGTTGCTGTAATTACCGAGTAAGTGGGGTGGAGTTGTAAGAATGATCGGTCATATTCATCAGCCTCAACGACTATGTATTGACTGTCTTTTTGCCATAGCATGTTGCTGCCTATGTTTTTGCTAATGCCACCAAGAAAGGCATTGCAGGCAATGCCGCTATGATGCAGTAGGTGTGTAATCATGCCAGATGTGGTGGTTTTGCCATGGCTTCCTGCCACTGCGATACACCTCATGCCTCGAGTCAACTCGCCGAGCATGGCACTACGTTTGATGATGGGGATGCCACGATTGGAGATGGTTTGATATACGGAAGTCTCTTTGGGTACTGCTGGGGTATATACACACAAATCAACATGACTTGGTATGCACTCTGGGTTGTCATCGTAGTGGATGTCAATTCCTTCTTGTTCAAGAGCTTTTGTCAGTGGACTTGGTGTAAGGTCGTATCCGCATACTTCATTCCCCATGAGTTTGAAGTATCGAGCCAATGCACTCATCCCTATACCGCCAATGCCTAAAAAATAGTATTGCATCTTGATGTTGTGATTTACGATTTGTTGATTTGTAACAGTTGTTATTCGCTGAATTGTTTATAATTGCGGTGCTCATGACCTCCCTTTGGTCGTTTCTCTCGCTGTGGCATACAATCAAGTTTGTCTGCACCTGTCATCCGTCCGGCTGGTTCGGCTTATCTTATGATTTTGTCAATCTCATCAACAATCTTGTCAGCGGCACCTCGAATAGCTAATTGTTGGATGGCTTTAGTCATGGTGGTCTGTCGCATGTTGTCGTGCAGTAGTTGATTCAGTGTGTCAATACCTATCTCATTACATTCTTTGTCGTGTATCATCATAGCTGCGCCTTTGTTTACAAGTGCCTGCGCATTTTTTGTCTGGTGATCTTCTGCTACATTGGGTGAGGGTATCAGAATGGTAGGTTTGCCTACGATACAGAGTTCTGATATGGCGATGGCTCCTGCACGCGATATGACCACATCTGCTGCTGCATAGGCCATATCCATGCGATTGATAAACTGATGAACCTTTACCCAAGTCTCTGCCCGAGCCTCTTTGACAGCGGTGCAGGCTTGTTGATACATCCAAGAGCCAGTCTGCCAAATAAGTTGGATTTTATTATCGCAAAAATATTGCAGGCGGTCTTGTATCATGTTGTTGATACTGCTTGCTCCGAGACTACCACCCACCGACAATACTATGGGGTAATCGCTGCTGATGTCAAAATGCTGACATGCTTCAGATTTATTGAGTAGCTGGATGTCTTCAATCTGTTGGCGTACAGGGTTGCCCGTCATGACAATCTTGTCAGCGGGAAAAAATCGGCTCATATTGTCGTATGCTACGCAAATGGTATGGGCTTTTTTTGAAAGGATTTTGTTGGTCAGTCCTGCGTAGGAGTTCTGCTCTTGGATAAGGGTTGGATACCCCATTTGGGCGGCTATTTTCAGGGTGGGTTCGCTTGCAAATCCTCCCACGCCTACCACTATGTCAGGGTTAAAGTCACGCAAGATAGATCGAACCATACATTGGCTTTTGATAACCTTGTAAGGCAATTGAATGTTTCGTTTTATATTTATCCAGTTCAGTTGTCGGTGCAATCCGTCGATAGGTAAGCCTTTGATTGGATAGCCAGCTGCTGGCACTTTTTCCATTTCCATCTTGCCGAGGGCTCCGACAAAAAGGATGTCGGATTCTGGGTGCCGTTGCCGTATGGCGTTGGCAATGGCCACTGCGGGAAATATATGTCCCCCGCTACCGCCTCCACTGATGATTGCTTTCATATTTGTTGTTTGGTTTTCAATTTATTCGTAATCATCCCTTAGGCTGATTCGGTATCGCTTGTGTTGGCATCGTTGTGTATTACCAGGGCTTGGATGATTCCAAATCCGCCACCGAGCAGTATGTATGCCGTGCCTCCTGAACTGATAAACGGCAGGGTTTGACCAGTAACGGGAAGGGCTCCGATATTTACGAATATATGTACCATCGCTTGCAGGTATATCATGGTACCCATGCCAGCAATGGCAAGCGCACTGAACCGGTTAGATTGTTTGTACGACAGTTTGATACATCGCATAAAAAACCAACTGTATAGCACGAATATAAGCAGTCCTGCCAGCATTCCTTTCTCTTCTACGATGATGGCAAATATAAAGTCGTTGTTGGCTTGAGTCATCAGTCTTGCATGAACAGTATTGCCAATACCAATGCCGAATACTTTGCCATCGGCAATAGCCATACGAGCCATATTCTCCTGTGAGAATGCTTCGGGGTCGTAATTTATCCATCTGTCAATACGGTTCGACCATGTCTCCGCTCTGCTGAGCTTGGTCCCACGTGCCCATTCCTGCAGTGGGCTATGAAACAAATGGTACGATCCGTATAATAGGGCGGAACCTGCCACTGTGCAGACAATCAGCGTTCCGATGACGTATTTTTTCTTTGCACCAGCCATATACATCATGACTAAGCTGGTAACAAAAAATAGTATGGCGGTGGATAAGTTTTCAGGCAACACGGGTCCTGCTATCAATATCACAGCCACCAACAGCATCCCAAACGTCTCTTTTTTTGTTATCGTGTTGTGATGTTTGGTGAGTAGCCGAGCCATTTGTATGACAAGAAAAATCTTTGCAATTTCTGATGGTTGAATTTGCTTTACGATAGGTACCTTCAACCATCGACCACCGATTACCAACATCGCGACGAGTAGTCCGATACTGAACCAATAGCCGAGTTGTGCTATTCGTGATATATTGCGAGGATTGAGTTTTGTAGTCATAATCGCAATCACAAAGGTTATCACGACATATAGTGCATGCCTCAAAAATACTATAGTCGGTGATTTGTGCAGTGCATAAACAGCTGTGTAGCCTATCGAACTATATACAGCTATCAGTGATATGCCTGCCAATATGAGGAGTATCACCCATAGTTGGGTGTCTCCTTTAGGCTTTAGTATTTTAAGCAGTCGTCGCATGCAGTGTGCAATGGTGGGTAATCAGGTTCTATTATAACTCGTTGACTTCGTTTCGGAACGATTCGCCGTTGTATGCGGTCTCGTGGCCGTTGGGGCTGCAAGGAGAGTATAGTATTGTGGCTTCTTCCAAGTTGCAGTAAAATGCCTTGGTTACGGCTTCTTGCAAGGTGTCGGTATCAATGATATTGGGGATTATGCCTTCAAAACTGTCGCGCATGTTAGAGTCGGCACCGCCCACACAGTACAAGTATTGTACTTTGCGTAAGGCTACGTTTTTGAGTTGGCTATAGTCGGTTTGGTTGTTGCCGCGTTCTGCAATCCATACAATGCGTCCTTGTGCGTTCTCAAGGGCATAGCAGGTGGCATTTGCATTGCGTGATGAGGCGTCGTTGATAAACGTTTTGTTGTGGATGCGTGTAACATATTCCATGCGGTAGCGCATCTCGCTGAAACGCTCAAAACATGAGCGCAGCCCTTTGTCGCGCATCTTTTTCAATTGTTGTGAGTTGATTCCTGCCAGTGGACCATGGATGCGTGTCCGTCCTTGTTTGGCTAATGTCTCGATAGTCATGATGTATTGTTTTGTTATTGTGCTGTCAGAATATTTATTTTCTCTTATCGTAGTTTGAACGTGGTAATGGTGAGTATGGCTAACAGGATTCCGATGATTGTAAATCGCATCACAATTTTCTCATCGCTCAATCCTTTGCCGTCTGTCCTATGTTTTGTCTGGTAGTGGTGATGGAGGGGGGTGTAAAAGAATGGTCGTTTTTCAATGGGTACAAGCTGGTTGGCTGGCAGCCGATGTTTGTGTCGATACCATTTGCAGCTATATCGCTGGATGATAACGGAGGCATCCTCAATTACATATATGCCACAGAGTAGCGGCAGTAGCAATTCCTTACGAATAAGCAATGCAAATACAGCGATTATACCACCGATAGTAAGTGAGCCTACATCGCCCATAAACATGCTGGCTGGGTGACTGTTGTACCACAAAAAGCCTAACAAGGCTCCAACGAATGAGGATATGAACAGTGTAAGCTCTCCTATGTTGTTTAGATACACTATGTTGAGATAATTCGACATAATCACATTCCCAGAAAGCCATGCTAATATTGCCAATGCTCCACCTATTACGCTTCCTGTGCTGGTAGCAAGTCCATCGATTCCATCGGTCAAATTCGCTGCGTTTGACACTGCCGTTACTACGAAAATAGCTATTAGTACATATACAAGCCATGTCCATTCTGTGGCGCCATCGCCCATCCAACTCACTAACCACGAGTAGTCGAACTCGTTGTTTTTTACAAATGGTATGGTAGTCTTTGTGGATGCAATTTCAGGATGAAACACAGCCAGCAGTCCTACAACCAACCCGAGCGATACCTGTCCGATAACCTTGAATTTTCCTGGCAGTCCAGCTTTGTTGCGTTTGAAAACCTTGATGTAGTCGTCAAGGAAACCGATAATCCCCATCCAAATGGTGGTACCAAGCATGATAAGGATATAGATATTGTTTACCTGAGCGAAAAGTAGGGTGGGGATTATGATGGCGGCAATGATTAGAATTCCTCCCATCGTAGGCGTGCCCTGTTTCTCCTGTTCGTCGGTTCGTACAGTCTCTCCCACGCCTTTTTTGCGGAGTATATTCATAAATGGTTTGCCGTATAGTATCATGATCAGCAACGAGCAGATAAAGCAGCACGACGACCTGAATGAGATGTACTGGAATACACCCGCTCCAGGTATTGCAAACTCATTCTCAAGCCAGTCAAATAGATAATATAACATAGGCAATTGTTTAATCGTTTTGTAACAATAGGTTCTCTAATTCTTCTCGGTCGTCGAAATGTGTTCGTACTCCGTTTATTTCTTGATATTTCTCGTGTCCTTTGCCTGCCACGAGTATTATATCTCCTTCGTGGGCAATCTTGCATGCGGTGCGGATGGCTTGCCTACGGTCTGTAATTCTTAATGTGTTGCTTTTCTGTTCGTTCGAAAGGCCTGCTTCCATGTCATTAAGGATGCTTTCTGGATTTTCCGAACGGGGATTGTCGGCTGTGAGTATCAGGGTGTCGCTCTTCTGAACTGCGATGCGTGCCATTTCGGGTCGTTTGCTCGAATCTCGGTCGCCACCGCATCCCACAACGGTAATTATTTGTTGGTTGTGAGTGCGGATGTCATGAATAGTCTGTAGTACGTTCTCTAAGGCATCGGGTGTGTGGGCATAGTCAACAATTGCTGTTATCCCTTTGCCGTTTACATACTCAAATCGTCCATCGGCTGCTTTCAGCTGGCTGAGTATCAGCAGTGCGTTGTCGGGCGCTATTCCTATCAGTGTCGCAGTGGCATATATGGCTGTGAGGTTGTAGGCGTTAAACCTTCCAACCAGTCTGGTCCATACCTCTTTCCCGTTTATTTCCAGCAAAAGACCTTGAAAAGTGTTTTCAACAACCTTGCAACGGTAATCTGCAATTTGTCGCAAGCTATAGGTCTTGATGGTGGCTTTGCAGTTTTGTACCATCACCATCCCATTCCGATCGTCTATATTGACAAGGGCAAATGCTTCTTTGGGCAGCATGTCAAAAAATCCTTTTTTTGCTGCTATATAGTTGGCCATTGTCTTATGGTAGTCAAGATGGTCGTGGGTGATGTTGCTGAATATTCCACCCGCAAAGGTCAGCGACCCTATTCGATGTTGTACTACGGCATGACTGCTTACCTCCATAAAGCAGTAGGTGCAACCAGCGTCTGCCATCTTGCGCAGCAAGGCGTTCAACTCTAAGGCATCGGGGGTCGTATGCTGGGTCGGAATCTCTTGATCGTCAATTTTATTGACTATAGTGGATATAAGTCCAGCGTGCCTGCCTGCCATTCTTGCCATCCTATGCAGCAGTGTGACGGTGGTGGTTTTGCCATTGGTCCCTGTGATTCCTATCAGCTTCAGCATCTGTGATGGGTGTCCATAAAAGCGGTCGGCAAGGTAAGCCAAGGCGGCATTGCTGTCGGTTACCTGAATGTAGCACACATCTTTGTGTGTCGTTTCTGGTACCTTGCTACACACAATGGCTGCTGCATGGTTCTCAATAGCTTTGGTAATATAATCATGTCCGTCAGCCTGCAATCCCACTATGGCTACAAACAAGCATCCGTCTGCTACTTTGCGAGAGTCAAACTGGATGTCTCGAATCTCCGTATTGAGGTTGCCGATTGTTCGACAATTTAATCCTTGTATGAGTGTGCTTAATATCACAGTTATTTTATTTTATTTCAATTGTAGTATCACACTTTGCCCTTCTTCAATGCTTGTCCTTGCTTTGGGTGTCTGGTTTGCCACTTTGCCATAACCGCTGAATTTTACTTTCAGTCCCATTTTGTGGAGCATCCGCATGGCATCCTTTATCGACATGCCTTTACAGTCGGGCATGATTTTGCTTGGTGGTGTATAGGGAGCAAATCCGTTGTCGTAGCTTACCCAGAGGTTGTTGGTGTCGGCATATCTGAAGTCTAACCCGAGTAGTTTGTATATTTTTGCTATGTCTTCCCGGTATCCTTTGGGCACTGATGGCATTGCTTTCGGAAGTTTGTCGTCGTGGACAAGTATCTTCGTTTTGCCCATTTCCTGATCCAAAGCCATTGCGCAGTCCGCTATCTGTTTTACTACTGGGGCGGCTGCCGTACCTCCACTGCGATAGGTGTTTTTGATTAGCACCATACATGTGTATTTAGGGTTGTCGGCTGGGAAAAATCCGATAAATGAGGCGTTGTTGGGGCATTCTCCTTGCGGACGCGTTTTGGCGGTACCTGTTTTGCCTGCTATGCCATAACTCGTATTGTTGATGGTGGTTGCGGTACCTCGTTCCACTACTTGACGCAGTATGTCTTGTAGGCATTTGGCTGTTGCAGCTGTGCAGATATGTTCGTTGAGTATCACAGGCTGGATAGTTGTAGGATTGCTGCTGCCGCTGTTTACCTCCTTGCAAAACAATGGTTTTACCATGCGTCCGTTGCCTGCTATTGCATTGTAGAACGTAATCATTTGCATGGGCGATACTGCGGTCGAGTAGCCAAAGCAGAAGTTCAAAAAGCTGCGTGTGGGGCGCAGGCTGATAAACCGTTGGTTGTATTCTGCTGTTCCCAAATCAAGGTGCATGGCCTGGGTCGGAAATATATCGCACACCGCATCTTTCAGTTCTTTGCGGCGGTTTTTATAATATCGCCATCCCAAATCGCTCATCCCTACGTTGGAGGAATTGATGACTACTTCGGCAACATTCATGGTGTCATGCAGCGCATGTTCATCTACAATCTCTCCTTCGGGGGTGCCATCAAAATTCTTCACGCGGCACCGCAACCGCAACGAGGTGTCGAGGTTTACGCTGGTGTCGTTCATGATGGCGGTAAGCACTACCGTCTTGAATGTCGAGCCAGGCTCGTACATGTCCGAGCATGCTATGTTGTGGTCTATCTGTTCGGTATATCCCTTTTTTGATGTGGTGTCGCGCGTTAGGTTGCTGCAAGCCAGTACATATCCGGTCGATACCTCCATCAGGATGGCGCAGCCTGAGGTCCCGCCCCCTTGGATAAGGGCTTTGCGCAACGACTGTTCGGCTATGTCTTGCAGCCGTGTGTCGATCGTGGAGGTGATATTCATTCCGTCTATGCGCATCTGCTTGGGTGTCGAGTCAAGTGTGGCTTCTATGTTGTCGTCGGGCAGCCATGTGCCGCGCGTCAGGCGGCGGCATCGGTAGATGCCATCCTGCCCTCGGAGCAGGCTGTCATAACTTTTCTCCAGTCCAGTGTATTTGTTGTCGTAGCCATAACTGAATCCCATCACATTGCCAGCCATATTGCCATAGATATGGGTCCTAATCTGGTGGGCCACACTCTTGCCGTTAATGCTTTTCACCACCCCGCGCTCCCATCCAGGCACCTTGCTCAACGCCGCCCATTGGGTATATGGCACATTGTGGGCTATGAGCATACATTGGTTGGGCTTCGCTTTCCTTCGTTCGTTGCTGAGCTTGGTTTTGTAGTATGCTGCGCTGTGCGTGGGTAGTGCGCGGTGTAGCATCTGGCAAAACAAGTCCAGCGTGGTGTCAAATGCCAAAGTGCGGATGGTGGTGTCAACTACAATTTTGTTGTCAGCATCTTTTATGGGTCGCCCGTCAGCGTCAAGGCAGGTCCTGTGGCCTAAGTCTAAATACAGGTCGCATACCAGCAGCGAGGTCGCCAACGTCTTGCCATCGCTCGAGAATATATCCCCGCGCGTGGCAGGGTCCCGCTGGTCGGTTATCTTCCGGGACTGCGACCGCGCCCGCCAGAAGTCGCCATCTACCCATTGAATCTTGATCAACCCCCATAGCAACACCGTGGCTCCAATCATAATCAGAACCCACAAAGTCAGCACCATGCGATGCTTCATATTATGGCTATTGTTCCCGTTTTCCATACCAACGTTCAATCGGTTATATCAATGGTGCACGGCGGCTCTGCAATGAGCCCAATCCCAATGGTATCCAGTTCTTTGGCTATCGAAGATATTTTTATAGTCTCTTGATATTGTCGTTTCATCTGAATCCGTTTTTCGCGGATTTGCTCTATATGTTTTTGTGTGCTTATCTTGTCGTTGGTTAAGGTCTCTACACGATACCGATTATAGATAAGCAGGATGCAACACACTATAATCAGTAGCAATAATGGTATTTGCTTGAGTACAGCTTTCTGTTTTAATACCTCACCATTCAGCAGCAATCGTTTCAAGGCGTGTCTTTTGCTTTCTTTTTCTGGGCGAGCCTCGGAAGTTGAGTTGTTGTTATCTGGTGTTTGTTCGTTTTTGTCATTATGCGTTTCATCAGTATCATCAGCCGCTGGTGTCGGTTGGGCAGCATCGGTCTCCGAGTCCGAGGGGTGCCTACCTGCTTTCGGATTGGGAGGTGTGTCGTAATGATTGATGGTCAAGTCCATAACAAAAAGTTGTTATCAGCCTACACTCAGCGGTTATTTATATCCAAATTCTAAACTCTAAATTCCGTTTGGTTGCGTTCGGCGATGCGCAGTTTGGCGCTGCGGGCGCGGTTGTTGTATTGCAGCTCCTCAGCACTGGCGGTGATGGCTTTGCGGCTTATCAGCTTGTAGGGTACCAGCGGGTTGCCAAAAAAATCCTTAGCAATCTCACCCTCAAAATTGCCAGCGCGCATGTAGTTTTTGACTATCCTATCCTCAAGTGAGTGGTAGCTCATCACTACCAGTCGGCCTCCTGGGTTGAGTAGTTGTGTTGCTTGTTGTAGCAATTGTTTCAAAGCCTCAAGTTCACCGTTTACCTCAATTCGCAAGGCTTGAAACAGCATGGCTAAATACTTGTTTTCTTGGTTTTTGGGCAAGTGCCGACTTACAGCGTCTTTGAGTTGCTGCGTAGTCTCTATAGCGCACTCGTTGCGATACAGACGGATAGCGTGTGCCATCTGCATTGCATTGGGCAATTCGCCATACAAGCGCAGTATTCTGCACAAATCTGCCTCATCGCTGTCGTTTACCAACTCTTTTGCACTAAAATCCTGGCGTCTATCCATCCGTAAATCCAGTTGGCCGTCAAATCGGGTAGAGAACCCCCTTGATGCCTCGTCAAACTGATGCGACGACACGCCCAAGTCGGCTATCAACCCATCGATATGGCGGATGCCGTTTAGCCGGAGAAATGCTTTTAGGTGTTTGAAATTCTCGTGAATAAGTGTAAACCGCGGGTCTGGAATTGTGTTGACGAGCGCATCTGCATCTTGGTCAAAGGCAATCAGGCGTCCGTCGTTTCCTAATCGTTCAATAATGGCTCGACTATGACCGCCACCGCCAAAGGTAACATCCACATACACTCCATCGGGGCGGATGTTCAACCCGTCCATACATTCGGCAAGCATTACTGGTTGGTGGTATGTTGCTTGTGTCTCAGTCATCGTGCTGTGTCATCGTCGTTGTTGCGAAAATCTCCAAGTCGCTCATTTACGAGCGATGCGAAATCTTCGCTATTGGTATCCATCTTGTTATAGGTGTTGAAATCCCATATCTCAATGAATCTACCTACCGACTGCAGTACGATGTCTTTTGCGGCTTTGAGACAATCCTTTTGTTCGGATGGGATAAGCAGGCGGTCGTTGGTGTCAATTTCGATGACATTGCATCTCACCAATCGGCGTAGCAAATCCAGATCCTCTTTTTTGTAGCGGTTCAACTCTTTGGTCAAAAGAGCTACTTCTGCCTCAAAACTTGCAAATGTCCATAACTCCAAACAGTCGGCATAGATGCTGCGACGAATCACAAAGCGGTTGTCTTCTGCTCCCAATTGCTTTTTTAAGGCAACAGGCAACTTAAAACGACCGTTCGAATCCATCTTACAGCGCTCTATTCCAAAGAGTAACGACATTTCTTGCCTTTTTAGTTTTGGTTTGTAAAAGTATGTCTTTTTTTCCAAAAAATACCAATTTTTTCCAAAATATGTCCAAAAAAACCGGTAATAACCACTTGGATTGCTTCTACGAGCATTGTTAAAAAAAGTTTCAAAGTTGGCAAAAGTGTTTGCTATATTGGTTTTTTAGAGGGGGCATTATCTATTTTGGAATGATGGGTATTGTTGATAACTTTTGGCATATTACTGACGAATTTGTTGTTTGATTTTTTTTTTGGTGGCATAAGTTTTTTTTTGAATGTGCTCTACAAGAGGGTGCATGGTGTATATAGCACCTTAGGCGTCCTTAATAAACTTTTTTGGCAAATAAAAAAAAAACGTATCTTTGGTGCGTAATTTCGCTGTACTAATT